>CAXUNV010000239.1:0-7218 GCA_964252355.1 uncultured Chthoniobacterales bacterium
GCGGTGCCGCTTTGTCCAAGATGAGCTTTAATGACCGGCGGTTACCTTTTCAGCCGAACGGGGGCGCCGGGTCCGGTTCGCGGCCGGGGGTCGGTCCACGGAGGCGCGCAGGACCATCCGACAATCCAACTTGAAAGGTTCGCCCGCCGGTTGCGTCCCGTCCGGATTGCCTTGGAGCAATTGGTCTACCGCCCAGGATCCCATCTCGAAATACGGGATCCGCACCGTCGTCAGCGTCGGCCGAGAATGCGCAGCCAGCAGTTCCTGGTTGTCGAAACCGACGACGGAAAGGTCGTCCGGGATTCTGAGCCCTTTTTCCTTCAGGGCGTCGTAGACGCCCATGGCGATGCGGTCGCTGGCGCAGAAAATCGCCGTGGGGACGGGCGTGCGTTCGAGCAACGCCAGCGCGTGTTCGTAACCGTCATCCTGCCACCAACCGCCTGTCCGGATGAGGCTCGTTTCCACGGTCAGCCCGCAGCCCGCAAGCGCCTGCTGGTACCCTGCCAAGCGCCCGGACGCGGCCGGGTACTTCGGGTCGGCGTTGATCATGGCGATGCGCCGATGCCCTTTTTCAAGCAGCAACCGAGTCGCCGCAAACCCGCCGCGAACTTCGTCCGGCACCACGCTGCGGACGGGTCGGTCGCGGGCAAAGCAATCGACCAACACCAAAGGCAATTGGAACGCCGCCTCCGGCAATTGCACGGCGCGATGGTACATGGTGGCGAAAATGATCCCTTCCACGTTGCGCTCGAGCGCGGCGTGCACGGCCGCTTCTTCCAGGGCGGGGTCGCCCGCCGTGTTGAAAGTCAACAGCAGCATCTCGCGCCGCCACGCGGCCTCCTGGGCACCTTGGATGATCTGACCCGCAAACGGGGTGGTCGCGACGTCGTCGCTCATGAACGCAAAGACCTTCGAACGTTGGGTCCGCAGGTGCCGGGCGTGGTGGTGCGGACGGTACTCCAGGGCGTCGGCCGCCCGGAGCACCTTTTGCCGGACCTCATCCCGAACGTAAGGGCTCCGGTTGATGACGCGCGAGACGGTTTTGAACGAGACCCCCGCCAACTGCGCGACGTCTTTGATGGTTGCCATGCCGGGCCAGTATAGCCGCCAGACCCGCTATCCGGCCACCACGGCAGACGGCGCTGCCCCCTCCGGCCAGATGGCGGCCAGCTTCCAAGCCGCCAGACGCCGGACCCGCACCGCGCCTGCCCTCACTCGGAAACTTAGGCCGACGCTGTCCGCCCGCGTCGGGTAGAGCCGCTGGGTCACGCAGGCCCGGTCGGCCACGAACACCTCCAACACGGAACGGTCCAGGAACGCGCGGAAACGGACCACGCCCTGTCCATCCGGCGGCAAGGGCCCGGCATCGGTCGGGTGATCCACGTCGGGGTCAAGGCTTGAACGGCTGCCATCGACGCGCAGCGTCCCGTCCGCGCTGTCATAAGTGATGACGGTGCGTTCAGCCCCGTCGGGGCTGGCGCGGAGGACGAGGTCGCAGACACCGGGTTCAACAAAGGCGAACTCGGCCTCGATTTCCAAGCAATCGCTCCCCCACCCCAGGAACGGATCCGCGTCTCCCGGGGTCAGGGTTGCCCCCTCCAAGATCCGGCTCTCCGTCCGCAATGCCGTCAACTCGGCAGCCGGCACAACCGTCAAAGCACCGTCCTGACCGAGGCGGCACTCCTTCGGCAGGCTCAACGTCCCGGACCAACCGGCCGCACGCTGGGCTTGAGCCGAGCGCCCCTCCTTAACCCAGGTCCACAAGAGGTAACGCTGCGCGCTTGGCTCTTCCAAGCATTGCGGCGCGTAGACGTACTCTCCCCAGTCGAGCTTGTCCCGGCGACGCTCCTGCAGGGCTCCGTCGCGCCACTCCGCCGCGACCCAATACACGTGTTTCGCCTCCGGGTGTGGGGAGATCAACAGCACGCAACCCTCCGCAAACCGCAGGAGGACCGGGCACTCCCACATGTTGCAATCGCTTCCCACCACGCCCGCCAAAGCCGGCCGGAGGAAACGCCAATGGCGCAGGTCGTCCGACTCGTACAACAACGCCAAGCCGCCCCCTTCGCGCCGGCCCGCCCCGATCAACAAGAGCCAGCGTGCCCCTTCGCGCCAGACGTAAGGGTCGCGAAAGTCTGGCGAAGGGTGCCCGGTGAGGGAAGGAAAGCCGGTCAGCGCCAAATCCGGCGGTGGTCCGGCGATGACGGGCGCGGCGCATTTTCGCCAAACCCTCAGGTCGTCGTCGTCGCTGGTCGCAAGGCAGACCGTCTGGGGATCAAGACCGGTGTAAAGGGCGGTGGGGACGCCGTCGCCGTCCACCACGCACCCGGACCAACAGCCATCCTTGTCGGGACCATCCTTCGACGGGGCGAGCGCGATCGGGAGATCTTCCCAATGCACCAGATCCACACTGACGGCGTGCCCCCAATGGATGGTGCCCCAAAAAGGGCCGTTCGGGTTGTGTTGGTAGAACAGGTGGTATTTACCCTTCCAGAAAAACGCCCCGTTGGGATCGTTCATCCAATGGCAGGGCGCCAAGAAATGGTAGAGCGGCCGGTGCCGGTCCCCTGCCAGGGAGCGGCGCCGGTTGCGGAACTCCTGCGCGGGGTCGCTGGCGGGCGACGACGACGACGACGCCCCTTCCACAGCCAACGCCTCCCTCATGACGGCCCTTGCCGGTTGTATCGCTCCCGGAGCGCTTGCGCCTGTTCGACGTTGCGACGGGAGTACTCGCGCGTCCGTTCGATCTTAAGCCGGAGATGTTCCTCGCGCGCGGCGCGGTACTGGTCGAAGCGTTCCTGGGCCGAGGCCAAAGCGGCGCGCTGCGCCTCGGAAAGGGCAGGTTGACCGGCCGTGCCCTCGCCTGCGGCGGCGATTGGCCTCGCGGGCGCCGTGGGCAACCGGTCGCCTACCGGCAACATCGGCTTCACGGGAGAAGGCAGCGTCTGGTACCAATAAGCTGTCGAACTCCAATCATCCGACAAATGGTTGGCGTGCCCGTGTTCAAGCGTCACGGCAATACGACGGTTGAAGTGGACCGGGTCGGCCAAGTGAAACCGGTAACTCACCTGGTAGCCGGGGATGACGCTTTCGTGCAGCGCGGACCCATTCATGAGGTAGGCGTTGTCCTGCATGCCCCACGCATGGTTGAAGTAGTCCTCACTTCCCGTCCCGTGCAGGCTTGGCGGCCACGCGTCGTCGTCGTCGATAAAGATCATCTCGTCGCCCTCACCCCACCAACTGCCTTGGAAGTGCGCCACCGAAAGGTTGCAACCCACGTAATGGCCGCGCCCCTCCGTCTCGAGGACGACGTAGTTCCCGGAAGCGTCGGTGTGCGGGACGTTTACCTCAGGGCTGTTTACTTGGAGTCCAGGCGCCCAACCGTCGCAGGGGTTTTCCCGGCGCCAATGCGCATGAAAGTAGGCCAGCGGTTCGGGCAACGGCTCGTGGTAAAGTTCATAATCGATGTAAAAATATTGCGCGTACGGGACGTCGTTCTGGTTTTCGAGCACGACCTTGGCCTGCTTCTGAAACGGCATCGGAAAATAACAGTTCAGGGCGGCGCTCCCGCCGAACCGGTGCCGCTCTTCCGGTTTGCAGGAGACGGTGATCGGCAGGGACGCAAAGTTCCCGGGGATCGAATGGCCGATGCAGAAGAAATCGCCCAACGGCGCGAGGACGCCGGGGTGTTCCTGGTCGTCCCAGAAAATTTTGAGCAAAACCTTGCGGTAGTAGAAGGGGTCGGGTTCCTCCCAATTCACCCCGAGCGCATTGTGGATTTCGAACACGGGTGCGACGTAGCTGCCGAGGACCGGATCAATTAGGCCTGGGCCGAGCAAGCGCCGGCAGAATTGCGTCATCCAAAGGTGCGTGATGCACCCAGGGCCGGGCACCTCGGTCAAGACCACTTCTTCGCCCGGGGGGATGACCCAGTAATCCTGGTTCCGGCCGCTCTGGTCCCAACTGGAAGACCTCGCGCTGCGCGCTTGGCGCAAGGTCGCCACGTTCTGAAGAAAGCCGCTGAAAGGTCCGTTCGTCATGCTTTTAACTTTGCAGGTTCCCGTCACCCTTTGATCGCGCTACCGATCATGCCCGAGATGATCTGGCGCTGCGCGGCCAAGAAGAGGATCAGCACGGGGCAGATGGCCAAGGCCACGGCGGCCATGAGGACAGACACGTTGCCGCTGCCGTAGACGTTGCTGAGGGCGAACATCCCGAGAGGAAGCGTCATCTTTTCCCAACTGTTCAAAAAGACGAGCGGGAGAAAATAACTGTTCCAAGTGTTGGTGAAGGTGATGATGGCCAGCGCCGCCAACGCGGGCTTCGCCAGCGGGAGCGCCACTTTCCAGAAGATCGTGAATTGGCTGGCGCCGTCGATCCGGGCCGCTTCGACCAACTCATGGGGTACCGTCAAAAAGAATTGGCGCATCATGAAGACGCCGAAGGCGTTGGTGGCCAGCGGCAGGATCACCGCCCAATGCGTGTCGATCAGGTTCAACGCCGACATCAGCAGAAACATGGGGATGATGGTCACTTGGACGGGCATCATGAGCGAGGTCAGCAGGAGCGGAAACAGGCCCCTGGCTCCGCGGAAGCGCAGGTGGGCGAAGGCGTAGCCCGCCATGGAGCAGGTGACCAATTGCGCCGCCGTGATCGCTGCGGAAATCTTGAGGCTGTTCCAAATGAAGGTGGCGAAGGGTACGTTGGACTGAAATAGGCTGAGGTAGTTTTGCCAATGCCACTGCGTGGGCACCCAGGTCGGCGGCAGATCAAACGCGTGCGCCCCTGACTTGAGCGAGGTGGCAAACATCCAGGCGAACGGCGCCACGAGCGGCACCGCGGCCACGATCACCACCGTCGTGCCAACCCAACCCCAGGTTGGGCGAAACTTCCGGCCGGACCTAACCGGAGATCTCGGGATCGCCCCGGCGGGATGGACGCGGGATGGGACGGCTGCGCTCATGCGTAGGTCACCCAACGACGGCCGCCCCAGAGTTGCAGCAGGGTCAGCACACTGATCAGCGCGAACAGCGTGACGGCGACGGCCGAAGCGTAGCCCATGTTGAACGACCGGAATGCCTGGTCGTAGATGTACATCACCACGGTGCGGCTCGCGTCGCCAGGGCCGCCGTTGGTCAAGGCGACGATGGAGTCGAATTCCTGGAGCGTGTTGATCATTGCGATGGTGACGTTGAAGAGGATGACCGGGCTCAGCAGCGGGAGCGTCATCCGGAAAAAGATCGTGAGCGGCTTCGCGCCGTCGATCCGCGCCGCTTCGTAGAGCTGTTCCGGGACGTTTTGCAGGCCGGCCAACGTCGTGAGCATGGCGAAGCCAACGTTCTTCCAAACGTAAACCAGGATGACCGCCCAAATCGCCCAGGTGCTGTTGGTCAACCAACTGACGGGTTCAATGTGGAAAAAGTGCAGGTAATAATTGACCACCCCGAGGTCACGGTTAAACAGGAACTTCCAAACCATGGCGGCGTAGATCATGCCGACCAGGACCGGGAAGAAATAGGCGGTGCGCAACGCGTACTTGACCAAACTGGGCAGACGACCGTTCACCGCCACGGCGAGCAGCACGCCCAGCCCCACGGTGAGGATGACCGCCATCAAAGAAAACAACGCCGTGTTTCGGTAGACGGTAAGCAGCCGCGGGTCGGCGATCAGGTGAGCGTAGTTCTTGATGCCCACCGGGCGCGGCGCGCTCATCATGTCGTAATGGGTGAAGCTGAGGAGGATGGCCGCAACCAAAGGACCGAGGACAAAGACGAGATAACCAAGCAACGTCGGACCCACGAAAAGGTAACCCCACGAGGTTTCCGAAAGCGCCTTTTTCATGCGGGTACGCCGCGGTTCAGGGAACGTCGGACGCCTGCTGCTTCATGGCGGCGGACAGCTCTTCGTCGGCGGCCTTGAGGGCGGCCTCCGGCGCGACTTCGTTTGCCATCACCTGTCCAAGGTGCTGCATCAGCAGGCGCTCCACCTCGCTGTAATTGGCCGGCGCCTGCACGGGCGCGGCGTAACTGAGGCTTTGGTAGAAAAGCGCCGCATGTTTCGGTTGGGCAAGAAACTCCGGCGATTCCGCGACGGTGCGACGCGCCGGGATGGCCACGCCCAAGCCCGCCGCCTGCTGCTCGCTCTCCGCCGCGGCAAGTTCCTTCACCATTTCCCAAGCGATCGCCTTCTGTTTGGTGCGCGTGGAAATGCCCCAGCCGTCCGCGCCGAACACAGTCTTGCGCACCTGTTTTTTCGGCCACGGCACCACGTCGTAATCGCTGAAGTTGTTGGCCTTGAAGAACTGCATCGGCCAGTGGCCGCCGCCGGTCATGGCGATTTTGCCCGCCGCGAACAGCTGAAAAACGGCGTTCGGGTCGGTGTTGGCGGGATCCGGCGACACACCTCCGTCGCGAACCAAGCCGTGCACGAACTTCAAAGCTTCCAGAAACTTCGGGTCGTTCAGGTTTGATTCCGTCAGGTCGTCTTTGAGCACCGACGTGCCATTCGAATACCAGAAGGGCGTAAGTCCAAAGTTGAAGTAAGGGATGCCGAAGCCGAACCGCTTGTCCGGTCCTTCCCCGGAAGTGAGCCGTTTGGCGGTGGAGAGGAAATCTTCCCAGGTCCAGTCATCCGACGGGCGCGGGATCCCGGCGTCCTGGAAGACTTTGGTGTTGTAGTAGACCATCATGTTGTTCCAGGCGACCGGCACAAGGTAGAGCTTGCCGTCAAAGGTGAAGCTCTTGAGAAGCGCGGGGTCGATGTCGGTCAGGAGATCCTTGGAAGAAGGGTCGGTCTTGGCGAACTCGTCGATCGGGATCACGAGGTTCTTGCGGACGGCAAGTTGGGCGCCCTCGGTGGCGATGTGGATGAGGTCGGGGACTTTTCCGGACGCGATTTGCGCCACCAATTTGTTGAGGTAATCGGACCAGGAAGCAATCGGGGTGAACTGGTCGTTAACCTTGACGTTGGGGTAACGCTTGTTGAACCGGGCGATGGCCGTGTCGCGGACTTGTTTGTCATTGGCGTCGCCGAAGTCAAAGAGCACCAGGCTGCCCTTGGTGTCCCCCGGCGGCGGGTTGAAGTCCGCCGCGGCGGCGGCAAACCGGGCAAACGCCAGGAAGAGGGCGGAGGCGACCAGGAACGGGACCGCGCGGGCCGCGCGGGCGGGCCGTGAGGTGAGGTGATCCGTGGGGGCGAGGTCCGCCGTCCGGCGTGGGC
>CAXUNV010000240.1:0-3726 GCA_964252355.1 uncultured Chthoniobacterales bacterium
GGCGTAGTCGTAAAGCGCGCCTTCGGTCAGGGTGTCGCTGACCAGCGCGATGTAGAAGATCGGCTGGTCGTTCGGGTTGGTCTTTTGGAACGACGGCGGCTGCGGCAGGTCCGTCGGCAAGTAGCCGGTCGCGCGAGAGATGGCGGCTTGCACGTCGGTCGCGGCGTCGCCCAAGCTTTTGTCGAGGTTGAACTGGAGCGCGATGGTGCTCTGCCCGGTTTGGCTGGTCGACGTGATCAGGTCCAAACCCGGGATCTGCAGGAACTGCTTCTCCAACGGGGTCGCCACGGTGTTGGCCATGGTTTCCGGGCTGGCTCCCGGGTAGCTGACCTGGACTTGGATGACCGGATAATCGACCGCGGGCAGGTCGTTGACCGGCAGGGTTCGGAACACTTGGATGCCAAAGACGGTGACGCTGAGGGTCAGCAGCAGCGTCATGATCGGCCGCCGGATGAAGAGTTCGGAAAAGTTCATAACGCCGACCCGGTCCCTTTTTCGTTGCGTTTGGCGCCATCAGGCCCGCCGTTCTCCGTGAGCGTGGGGTTCCCTTTGGCCCCGCTCCCCTGGGGCGCGTAGTCCTTCGCGTTCACCTTCGTGCCGGTGCCCAACGCGAGCTGACCCTCGACCACGACCGTGTCCGACGGCCCGACGCCTTGGGTGACCACGGTCAGGTCGCCGAACCTCGGACCGGGCGTCACCAGCCGTTGCTCGACGGTGCCGTCGGGGCGCAGCGCAAAAAGGTAAGGACCTTTGCCGCCGATCTGCACGGTTTGCGCCGGCACCACCAGGGCGCCCTTGAGCACCTTGAGCGTGAGCGAGACGTTCACGTACTGACCCGGCCAGAGGCGCCGGTCTTCGTTGGGCACCGTGGCGCGGAGCAGGACGGTGCCCGCCTGCGGCGACACCGCGTTGTCATAGAATTTCAGGGTGCCCGTCTTCGGTTCGCGCGGACCGTTCGGCGTCACCACGTCAACGCGCAGCGGGTCGCTCCCCAGGTTTTCGCGGAGGCGCGACAGGTCGTTTTCGGAAATGTTGAAATCCACGTAGACCGAGTCTTGGCGCTGCACGTTGACCAAGGTGGCGCCGCCGGTGGCCACGTAGTTGCCTGGATCGACCAAGCGGCGGCCGGTCCGGCCGTCGATCGGCGAACGGACCGAGGCGTACTCCAAGTTGAGCTTGGCCAAGTCGATCGCGGCTTGATCCTTGGCCACCGCGCCTTTGAAATTGGCGACCTGGGCCCGGTCCGCGTCAAGTTGCTGCTCGGAAACAAACCGATCCTTCCCGATCTGCTCCTCGCGCTCGAGGTTGCGTTGCGCCAACGTCTGCTGGGCCATGTCGGACTGGAGCTGGCCTTGCGCCTGCGCGAGGTCCGCCTGGAACGGGCGCGGGTCGACGACGAAAAGCAGGTCGCCCCGCTTCACCTCCTGGCCGTCTTGGAAATGCACCTCCGTCACCCGCCCGCTCACCTGCGGCTTGACGTCGACCGACTCGGGCGAGGTGACCCGGCCAAACTCGTGCAGCTGCACCGGGACGTCGGCGGTGGTCACCGCCGTGACCAAGACGTTCTTGGGCGGGGGCGCCTGCGCGGTCCCGTCGGGTTTTTGGCCACAGCCTGCGAAAGCCAGCAGCAGCCAGGGAGTCAACGCTAGGATGGAGGTTCGGCGCATACTTCTTTTGGAGGGGTGATGCGCAAACCTTACGGACGGTTGCGCCCCGGCGCAGAAGGTGCACCGGGTGTGCGCCCGTTTCCACCGCGCGGTTTTCGGCCACTGGTCGGGCGGACCCCCGGCTACCGCCTCCTGTTCACTCCGCCATCTGCAACCGGTAACGGTCGCCTTGGCGCCGGATCGCCAGCTCCGCCTCGAACGCCTGCGACAGCGTCGAGGAACGGAGCACGTCGCCCACGGCTCCCTGCGCGAGCGCCCGGCCGCGGTGCAGCAGCAGGGCGCGCGTGAAGCAGGCAAGGATCTCCTCGACGTGGTGGGTCACCAGCAAGAGGTTGGGCGTGCTCGGCCCGGCAGCTAGGCGTCCCACGAACCGCAGGAACCGCTCGCGGGCGACTGGATCAAGACCTGCGCACGGCTCGTCCAAGATCAGGATCTCGTGACGCGCCATGAGCGCCCGACCAATCAACGTCCGCTGCCGTTCCCCCTGCGAAAGGTAGGCCCAAGGACGGTCGGCGAGGGCGCCAGCTTCCACCTGTTGAAGAAGGTTGAGCGCCTCGGCCCGCAACGCGCCTTTCGGCTTCCGCCACGCGTTGAGTTCCGCGTCGCGGCCACTGGCGACGATTGCCAGGGCCGTCTGCGAGTCTTCGATCAGGTGGCGCAGGCTGGAACTGACCAAGCCAACGCGTTTGCGCAGCTCCCGCCAATCGCTCCGCCCGTATTCCCGGTCGAGGACCCGGACGGTGCCACCCGATGGCGTCAGGTAACCGGTCAAGCAACTCAAAAGGCTGGTCTTGCCGGAGCCGTTGGCGCCGAGCACCACCCAGTGTTCGCCTTTGGCGACCTGCCACGAGATGTCGTCCAAGATGAGGGTGGCGCCGCGATGGACCCGCAGGCCGGTCACGCTGATGATCGTCATCGGATGGTAGGGCAAGGCGCCCAACGAGACGCCTCAGGATTCTGTGGTAGGGCAAGGCGAGTCTTACGAGGCGCCGCCGGTGCCCAAGCCAAGGTCAACTTCCGCCCCGCCGAACGCTCCCTCACCTACACGAAGCGGCACTCCTGCGCGAGCGCCTGTTTGAGCAGGCGCAGGTACTTGGCGCGCGGGATCTCCACGGCACCAAAAGTCTGCAGGTGCGGCGTCACGTACTGGGTGTCCAACAACCGGTAATGGCGTTCGCGCAACCGGGTGACCAGGGCGACCAAAGCCACCTTGGAAGCGTCCGTTTCGCGATGGAACATTGACTCCCCAAAAAATGCGCCGAAAAGGCTGACGCCGTAGAGTCCGCCAGCCAAATGGCCGCGCGACCATGCCTCGACTGAATGCGCGTAACCGAGCCGGTGCAGGTTCACGTAGCTGGCCACGATGGCCTCGCTGATCCAAGTCTCCTCACGTTCCGCGCAGGCGCGGATCACCGCCTCAAAGTCGTGGTTGACGCGGATTTCAAAAGCGCCCTTCTTCAGCGTTCGACGTAGGCCGTGCGGGATGTGAAAAGCGTCGAGCGGCACGACGCCGCGCGGGTCCGGCGAGAACCAGGAGAGTTCGCCCGGCTCTGTGGCCATGGGGAAAATGCCCGAACAGTACGCCTCCAGCAGCAAGGCGGCTGGGATGATCTTCTCCTGTCGTTTCGCTCGCAACCGAAACGCAACATACGGCGAGAGGGCGGGCGTTGCCAGTGGTTGGTTCGGCGTTCCGGGTTGCGATGGAGGCAGGCGGGAGCTCGCGGGTAGGCCGGTGGGGCGAAAACTTGCCCCGGCGGCAGAGGCGGCGGTCATCGAGGTTGACGGCCGCCGGGCGGTCTGAGCCTGCCTGAACGACGCCGGAGCGCGGCCCCGGCTTGGTTCGTGCGGGCAGTTGCGCGGACAAAGGTGCCATCAGGGTTAGGCTGCCGGCTCAGACCGCCCCGCGGTGGTTCACACCGAATGTTGCCTGCGCTTCGCGGGCCGGGTCTTCGCCCCACCGGCGTCGCCCGCGAGCTCCCGCCCGTCTCGGAACTCGGAACTCCGAACTCCGAACTACCAACACCCAAATCCCAACTCCCAACTGACAACAGCAGAAAAC
>CAXUNV010000240.1:3736-7216 GCA_964252355.1 uncultured Chthoniobacterales bacterium
CCCACCCCCAACCGCGAACTCCCTACTCCCAACTCCCCACTCCCTACTGCGTACTCCGAACTCCGAACTCGGAACTCCGAACTCGGAACTCCGAACTCCCAACTTCCTCCACATTGTGCCATACTGCCCGCTTTCTCCCGATGAACAGCCCCGACGCTTTTTCCGGCTCGAAAGTGGTCATCTTGGATTTTGGGTCTCAATACACCCAGGTCATCGCGCGCCGGATCCGCGAGTGCCGGGTCTATTCCGAAATCGTGCCGTTCAACGCCGCACCCGAAACCGTGCGGGCCACGGGCGCAAAAGGAATCGTCCTTTCTGGCGGACCCTCCAGCGTCTTTTCGCCGCAGGCACCCCTGCCCGACGCACGCATCTTTGAACTCGGCCTGCCGGTGCTCGGCATCTGCTACGGCGTGCAGCTCATCGCCCACTTTTTGGGTGGCCGCGTGGAGTTCTCCGACCGGCGCGAATACGGCGCAGGACGGTTCCAAGTCGCGGCGGCCAGCCCGTTGTTCGACGCCCTGCCAGAATCGTTCCAGGTTTGGAACAGCCACGGCGACAAAGTCACCGCCCTACCCCCTGGGTTTGCCTCGGTCGGCGTCACGGAAAATTCGCCCTTTGCCGCGATCGAGGACCCGGTCCGCCGCATCTACGGCCTGCAGTTCCACCCAGAGGTCGCGCACACGCCGGTCGGCAAAGAGATCTTGGAAAACTTCCTCTACCGCGTGTGCGGCTGCGAGGGCAACTGGACGATGGGCTCCTTCATCGAGATGACCTGTCGCGACATCGCCCAGCGGGTCGGCGACGACAAAGTCGTGCTCGGCCTTTCGGGCGGCGTTGACTCTTCGGTGGCCGCCGCCCTCCTGCACCGGGCGTTGGGCGACCGGCTCACCTGCATTTTCGTCAACAACGGCCTGCTGCGCGCGCGCGAGGCCGAAACCGTGCAGAAAGTCTTTGGCGAAAATTTCCACATCAAGCTCCGCTACGTCGACGCGTCGCAACGTTTTCTCGAGCGCCTTCGCGGGGTGACGGATCCGGAGGGAAAGCGCAAGCTCATTGGTGAGGAATTCATCCGGGTGTTCGAAGAGGCGACGCAGGCCCTGAAAGCCGAGGATGTGGGCACGGGTCATGGCCGGTACCACTACTTGGCGCAAGGGACCCTCTACCCCGACGTGATCGAGAGCGTGGCGATCGGCGGCAACCCGGCGGCGCTCATCAAGAGCCATCACAACGTCGGGGGCTTGCCCGAGAAGATGGATTTCGAGCTGCTCGAACCGTTGCGCCAGCTGTTCAAGGACGAGGTGCGCCAAGTCGGCCTCGAGTTGGAGTTGCCCAAAGAGATCGTCTACCGCCAACCGTTCCCCGGGCCCGGGCTGGGCGTGCGCATCCTCGGCGAGATCACCGAGGAACGCCTGCGGGTGCTGCGGCAAGCCGACGAAATCGTAGTCAGCGAGATGAAGGCGGTGGATTGGTATTACAAGGTTTGGCAATCGTTTGCCGTCCTTCTGCCGGTGCGTTCCGTGGGGGTCATGGGCGACCAGCGGACCTACGAGGAAACCGTCGCGGTGCGCGTCGTCGAAAGCCAGGACGGCATGACGGCCGATTGGGTACGGCTCCCCTACGAGATCCTCGCCCGCATCTCCAACCGCATCATCAACGAGGTCAAGGGCGTCAACCGCGTTTGCTACGACGTCTCCAGCAAGCCCCCAAGCACCATCGAGTGGGAGTGAGGGGAACCGCTTAGCTGGTTTGTTCACCGAGCCTACGCGAAGTTCGGCTTGATGAAAGCGGTCGGCAGCGCGGCTCAACAATGAGTCGTACGCGTCCACGCTGACGCGCAAACGTCTTGTTACAAACTCTTTAAGATTATATCTTGAAGGTAAGGAACTGTTACAAACATCATGGCCAGAACCTCGCACCGGGAACGCGCCTTGGAGGTCGCACGCCGGCAAGGAATTGCGCGCGGCCGTGACTTTGACGCGGTTGGTGTGCCGCGGGTCTACGTGCAACGGCTACGCGACGAGGGCGCTCTCCAGCAGGTTGGCCGTGGCCTCTACAAACTTGCTGACGCAGCGGTAAGTGGCGCCACCAGCCTCGCCACGGCCGCGCGCGTACAGCCGAAGGGGGTCATCGGTCTCCTCTCGGCGCTGCAGTTCCACGAGCTCACGACCCAGACCCCACGTGCCGTCTGGATGCTTCTAAGCCCCACGGACTGGGCACCCGTAAATGCGCCGGTCTTGCTCCGGATCGTTCGGGCGAGCGGCGAAGCGCTTCACGCCGGGATCCAAATTCATCAGGTCGACGGCGTTCCAGTGCCGATTACCTCGCCGACGAAGACGGTCGCTGACTGTTTTAAGTACCGCAACAAGATCGGCTCCGAAATTGCCATCGAGGCCCTCAGGGATCTTGTCCGTTCGCGCAAGGGCAAAGGGCAACTTGACGAGCTCTGGCGCTATGCCCGAATCGACCGTGTCCAGAGCGTCATGCGCCCTTACCTCGAGGCCATGTTCGGATGAAAGCGCCGAAAAACATCGACATAGAATACCCGTCGCTTCTCGGCCAGCCGGCACCGCAGCTGCGCGCCTATCCGCCCGAGACGGTGACGGCAGAGAAGTTCCAGGCAATGGTCGCACTCGGCGAGTTCAACTCCCGCATGAAGGACTTCTTCGATCTGTGGGCGATCGCAGGC
The DNA here is from genome assembly GCA_964252355.1 of uncultured Chthoniobacterales bacterium. Taxonomy (GTDB): domain Bacteria; phylum Verrucomicrobiota; class Verrucomicrobiia; order Chthoniobacterales; family JAFAMB01; genus CAXUNV01. The sequence continues at coordinate 6,423 of CAXUNV010000240.1, forward strand.
GCCTTCACGTTCGATGGCGCGGTACTCGCTCAAGCCATCCTCAAAACCTTCGAGTGCCGCCGAACGCCCGTGCCAAGCGACATTCCGCTGGCCCTGACGGAAACGTTCGCACGTATGAAGCAGGGGCAATGGGCGGCATTCCTGAAACGGACCGAGATCGCGCTCGCACCCGGGCCGTTCCCGGAGGTCCAGTCACGCGTCGCCGACCTCGTGCTGCCGCCTGCCGCCGCAATCGTCCGACGAGAGTCCTTCAAAGCTCAATGGCCGCCGGGCGGGCCCTGGGCAGTCGCCTGAACGGCTCCGATGCCGCCGAGCGCTGGATGCGGTGAGCGCGGCCCGTCCCTGCGTGAGCCAAGTCGGAGCTCCGGCGCAAGCGCCAGAATCGCGCATAATCAAGCTTGGGCAGGCTCGGGCGTAGGGCGGTCAGTGCGCTGGGAAACGCGGAGGACGGTCAAACACGGGTCCGCAGCAGGACTCGGCGGCGGTGTGCGTTGCAAAATCGAACACCCACGTCGGTCCCGTTTTCCGCCTATGCGCGTAGCCCAGTATGCAAACCCGCGTTCTCTCAAGTCTTGAGCCGCGTGACCCCTCGCCAGCCGCTTGCCGGCGCAAGGTGGACGATCGGTGGTAAACCCAACGCCCACCCCGGTCACCAAAAGGTGCCTACTTGTCGGGCCGTGAGCAAAACGGCTACGTTCCGCGGAGGACTGCGCGACTGCACCGCGAGGACTCTACCATGAACCAACCACGTTCCGACGACGGGTGTTCCCCTGACCCCAGCCGCCCCCTTCAAC
>CAXUNV010000241.1:0-7210 GCA_964252355.1 uncultured Chthoniobacterales bacterium
TCGCCCATGGGGTCAGGACGGCAACGCATACCGCACCACCGGCGGTCTTGCCGAGCGCTTTCTGCCACGGGAAAGTTTGGCGGGCCGGCAACACCGAGGTAAAGGCCACCGCTCTGCCGGGGGTCGGTCGACAGCCCACGCAGGCGAATATGCATCGATGATCTGCGATTTCGTTTGCATTTAAATTATAATAGATACAGTGAATTTAACAAAGTTGTCTTGCCTTCCATGATGGACCTGGATCTTCCCCACCATTCTTCTCCCGCCGACGTCCTCATCGCCGAAGATCAACCCCTCGTGCGCGGGCTCCTCGTCCGCCTCCTCCGTGCCGCCGGCCACCGGCCGACCGCCACCGAAGATGCCGACGAAGCGCTCCAGGTCTGGTCTCGGCACCCCGACCTTTTCAGCCTCCTGGTCACTGACGTGCGCATGCCGTCACGGCTCGACGGCCTTGACCTCGGGCGCGCCGTGCGGCAGTACCGCCCCGATTTCCCCATCCTCTACCTCTCGGGCTCCGACGACCTTGAAGCGGGCGCGCATCTGGTCGCCGGCGTCAACTTCCTGCGCAAGCCGTTCCGTTCCACAGAATTCCTGAGCGCCGTGGCTACCCTTCTGGATGGGTCGCCAGCCTCGCTCGCGCCCGCCCTCGCCGAAGCCACGGCCGACGCCGACGTGTAGGCGTCGGCCCGGCCTGCCGCCCCGACGCCCTCCGTCCAGCTTGGCCCACGCTTGTCGTCGGCGTGGGCCCGTGACCCGCCACGGGTAGACATTTCCTCCCGGTGCGCCGCCCAAATTCGCCCTAGTGCAAGGGCGGGCGGGCGTGTAGCCTCACGGCTCACACGATGGCCGAATCGCGCAAGACCCTCGCGGAACGTCACGGGATGACCGAGCTGGAAACCCTCCGGCACTCTTGTGCGCACGTCCTGGCCACCGCGCTCTTGCGCCTGTTCCCGGACGCCCAGTTCGCGGCCGGACCGCCGGTGGAAGGCGGCTTCTACTACGACGTCGACCTCGGCCACCGGCTCTCGGTCGAAGATTTTCCCGCGATCGAAGGGGAGATGGCCGAGGTGGTGGCGGCAGGCCAACCGTTCGTCCGGCAGGAGGTCTCCCGCGAAGAGGCACGCCGTTTGGGGGAGGCGGGGGCGTTGGGCGCGCTCGGACCGCGACCGACCCCGAGCCGCTACAAACTCGATTTGTTGGCGCGCATCCCAGAAGGCGAAGCGGTCTCCCTCTACCGCAACGGCGACTTCGTGGACCTCTGCGCCGGGCCGCACGTCGCCGACACCGGGAAGATTGGGGGGTTCAAGCTGACCAACGTGGCCAGCGCCTACTATCAAGGCGACGAGAAAAACCCGCAGCTGCAGCGGGTCTACGGCACGGCGTTCCCCACCCGCGAGGAACTCGACGTATACCTGGGCGCCTTGGAGGAAGCCAAGAAGCGGGACCACCGCCGCCTCGGCCGGGAACTCGGCCTGTTTGCGATCGACGAGGAGGTGGGCCAAGGCCTGATCCTCTGGAAACCGAAGGGCGCGACCGTTCGCCGGCAACTCCAAGAATTCATCTCGGAAGAACTCCGGGCGCAGGGTTACGCCGAAGTCTTCACGCCGCACATCGGCAAGCTCGACCTTTTCCGCACGTCGGGTCACTACCCGTACTACAGCGCTTCCCAGTTCCCGCCCCTGGTGGAACCCGACGCGCTGCAGGCCTTGGCCGACGAGGGCTGCACCTGCGCCGAGTTGGTCCATCGGCTGCGCGCAGGCGACCTCGATGGTTTCCTGCTCAAACCGATGAACTGCCCGATGCATATCAAAATCTATGCATCAACGCCGCATTCCTACCGGGATCTGCCGATCCGCTTGGCGGAGTTCGGGACCGTTTACCGGTGGGAACAGTCGGGTGAACTGGGCGGCATGACGCGGGTGCGCGGGTTCACCCAGGACGACGGCCACCTCTTCTGCACCGAGGAGCAAGTGGAAGGGGAACTGCGGACCTGCCTCGATCTGAGCCTCAAGGTGCTGCGCACCTTGGGTTTGACCCAATTCCGCGCACGCCTCGGCATGCGCGGCCCCGATGCCGCGAAGTACGTGGGCGACGCCGACACTTGGGAGCGTGCCGAGGCGACGCTCCGCCGGGCAGCAGTCGCCGCAGGCCTCGCCTTCACCGAAGAGGCGGGCGAAGGGGCGTTCTATGGTCCGAAGATCGATTTCGTGGTCAAAGACGTCATCGGTCGGGAGTGGCAACTCGGCACCATCCAAGTCGATTACATCCTGCCGGCGCGTTTTGATTTGTCCTACGTCGGGCCAGACAACGCCCCGCGCCGCCCCGTCATGATTCACCGGGCGCCTTTCGGCTCGATGGAACGTTTCTGCGGCGTGCTCATCGAGCAGTTCGCCGGCGCCTTCCCCGTCTGGCTCGCCCCCGAGCAGGTCCGGGTGCTGCCCATTTCCGACAAGGTGGCGGATTATGCGGGGCGGGTCGGTGCCCAACTGACGAACGCTGGCGTGAGGGCCACCGTGGACCGTTCGTCGGATAAGGTGGGCGCCAAGATTCGCCTTGCCCAGCTGGAGAAGGTCCCCTATATGTTGGTCGTCGGGGCACGTGAAGAAGAGGCCGGCAAGGTCTCTGTTCGCAGCCGCCAACGCGGCGATGAAGGGGCGGTGGGAACCGCCGAGTTTCTGGCGAGAATCCAGCAGGAAATCGCGAAACGACAATTGGATTAAGCGCGCCGTCACGCCCCGCGGGCGCCTAAACGGAGATAGGTTTATTCAGCAGCAGCAGATTCGAGTTAACAGTCGAATTCGGGCGCGCGAGGTTCGAGTCATCCTTGCCGCCTCCAATGAGCAACTTGGCATCATGAAGATCCAAGACGCCCTGCGTCGGGCCCAGTCCCTCGGGCTGGACTTGATCGAGGTCGCCCCCACGGCCAATCCGCCGGTTTGTAAGATCGCCGACTTCGGCAAGTTCCGTTACGACCTTTCCAAGCAGGACAAGGATCGCAAGTCGAGCGGCTCGCGCCTCAAAGAGATCAAGTTCCGGGTGAACATCGACCCGCACGATTACGTGATCAAGGTGCGGCACGCCGAGCAGTTTCTCGACAAGGGGAACAAGGTCAAGATGCAGCTGCAGTTCCGCGGTCGCGAGATGAGCCACAAGGAGTTGGGCGATCGGCTGATGCAGCGGCTGCGGGAAGATCTGGTCACCATGGGCCAGGTCGAAATGGAGCCCAAGCTGATGGGCAAAAGCATCAGCATGACCATTTCGCCGTTGCCGTTGGCCAAACGCAAGCGCCGCTTCACCGCGGAAGGCGAGGAATTGCCGCCCGACCCTGGGTCGGACGAGGAATGATTGCCTTCTTGTTCGACCTCGACGGCACGCTGCTCACCACCGAAGGCGTGGGCCGAGCCGCCCTCAAGCAGGCGAGCGCCGACGCCTTCGGCGTGGCCGAAGACCTGACCGGCGTCACCATCGCCGGCAACACCGACGCGAAGATTGCGCGCGAGATCCTCGCCAAGCATGACCTCGCGGCGAACGAGACCAGCGTCAACCGGCTGTTGGGCGCTTACTTGGCCCATTTGGCGGCCGGGCTGCGGACCAACCCGGGCCGCACCCTACCGGGCATCCCGGCGCTCTTGGATGCCTTGGCCGCAACCGACCATTCCGTCGGCCTCCTCACGGGCAACGCGCGTCGCGGTGCCGAACTAAAGCTGGACGCGCACGGTCTGGCCCGCCGTTTCCGTTTCGGCGCGTTTGGGGACGACAGCGTCGATCGGAATTGCCTCGGGGACATCGCCCTGGAGCGCGCGCGCGCCGTGGCGAAGGCCGAGGTGGCGCCGGGCGACGCTTTTGTGATCGGCGACACCCCGCGCGACGTCGCTTGCGGACGCGCCTGCGGCGCCCGCACCGTCGCCGTTGCCACCGGCCAGTACAGCGTCGACGAGTTGGCCGACACCAGACCGGACTTTCTGTTCCGCGACTTCTCGGACCTGGGCCGCGTCCGAGCCGAGCTCGGGTTCTGAAACGCTGACCCCGGGGGGCTGGTGTGGGCCCATCGCCGGGTCACTCGTGAAGGGACGTGTGACTCAGAACACCAAATTTTCCCGCAAGGCGTCCCCTCACCGCAACGTGGCCTCGTCGCGAGACAACTTGATCGTGCGGCCCTCGGGATCGAGGAAAAGGGCGTAGGCGGCGTCGAGGCGCACAATCACGCCGGCTTCTTGGAGGCGCTCAAGGATCGGTTCACGGTCATGGACGGCGAAGTAAAGGTGAAAATGGGAAATGCCTTCGCCATCCTCGCAGGTGCGGAAGCAGAGCGGCACGCCTCCGACGACCAGGTCGCAATAGCGACCGTCGCGCTCGCTGACGACCGAGCCGCCAAGCAGTCCGGTGTAGAATGCGCGGACTTGACGCCAATCGCGAGTGAAGACGGTGACGGAATAGCAGCGGGGTGTGGGCAACCGCACCCGTTTGCGCCCGACCTTGCGCTTAAAGACCATTCTTCCTTATTCGTAATAATATCAAAAATATTGAAATTATTTAAGCAGCTTTCCGCAGGCGCTGCTTGTGCCCTTTAAGTTGCCGCCCCGCGGGTTCAATGGTAAACGGATCACGATGACCCCTGAGGTGTTGCCATTGCGCGGTGAAATCGACCTCAATGAAAAGCCCGTCGTCGCCGCGCAACTCGATCCGCTGATCGAACGCAAGCCCGCCGCCCTCATCTTGGATTTGGCCGAGGTCAGTTACGTCGACAGCTCTGGGTTGGCCCTCTTCATCGACGCTTTGCAAAGGGTGCAAACCTACGGTGGCGACTTGGTCCTGGCCGCACTGCGGGAAAACGTCAGGACCGTGTTCGAGATCGCCAGGCTCGACCAAGTTTTTCGCATCTTTCCTACGTCCGATGAGGCCGTGCGCGCCTTGGCGGCCTGAGCGAGCCGGGGTGCGGCCGCGTAGGTTGACAGGGCGCCCGTTCCCATATAAGCATTCGGCCCCGCGCACAACCGGGAGATCAGCATGGCTTTAAGCGAAATCATCCTCAAAGAGAACATTCCGGGTCTCGGCGCCGAGGCCGACATCGTGAAAGTGCGGACCGGGTACGCTCGGAACTTTCTGGTGCCGCAAGGCAAAGCCTACGAGGTGACCCCGACCAACCTGAAGCGCATCACCCAGCTTAAAGCCAAGCGCGCCGAGCGCGAGGGACAGGAACTGAACGATGCTGAGGAGTTGGCCCGTCGCATCAACAAGAGCAAACTCGATTTCACTTTGGAAGCCGGTGAAACCGGCAAGGCGTTCGGTTCGGTCACGACCAAGGATTTAGAAGACAAGCTCCGCACTGAATTCGGCATCAGCGTCGATCGACACCGGATCGGGTTGGATCGGCCGATCAAAGAGTCCGCTGCTTTGGAAGTGCCTGTCCGCCTGCATGCCGACGTGTCGGCCACCTTGCACGTCGAAGTGAAGATTAACGCCAAAGAAGCCGCTCCGGAAACGACCGCCGCCGCTTCTCCCGACGCTCGGAATCGCCGCAAGGCGCGCACCGCGGTTTAAAGGTCGATGCCCAAAGGTTCTCTCGGTTCGGTTCGACCGGCAGAGAGCCCCGCACCACCGCCGGGGTCGCGCGACGGCAGCCCGGCAAAAAGTTATCCACAGGCTGTTCACAACGGCGTACCCGGTCGGGAGGCGCCGCGCAGCCTTCCGTTCAGCGAAGACGGCGAGAAGGGGGTGATCTGTTCCCTGTTGCTCTCGCCCCGTGAGGTCGCGGACCAGTGCGTGCTGAGGCTGCGTCCCGACGCCTTCTATATCCCCGCCCACCAGATTGTTTACGAACTGGTGTTGGAGTTTAACGACCGGGGACGGCCCGTTGACTTTGTCACCTTGAAGCAGACGCTCAAGGACCGGAACCAGTTGGTGGAAATCGGTGGCCCGGAGTACCTCGACGAACTTTACAGTTTTGTCCCGACGGCGGCCAACTCGAACTACTACATCGAGATCGTGCGGGAGAAGTACGTCCTGCGCCGCTTGATCCTGACCTGCAACAAACTCTCCACGCAGTGTTACGAAAACCAGGAGGAACTCGGCATCCTCCTGGACGAAGCGGAGCGCGAGGTTTTTGCCATCACCGGGGAGCACGTGAAGACCGACGTGATCCCGACCAAGGATTTGGTCATGGAGGCGATCGAGCAGATCGAAAAGCTTTACGAAAACCGGGGCGCCGTGACGGGGTTGCCGACGGGTTTCGCCGAATTCGACCGCATGACCAGTGGCTTGCATGCCGCGGAGATGATCGTCGTCGCTGCGCGTCCCAGCATGGGCAAGACGGCGTTCGCGATGAACATCGCCGAGCATGTGGCGCTCGACGTCGGCAAGGCCGTCGCGGTGTTCAGCCTGGAGATGAGCAGCCAGCAGCTGGTGCAGCGCCTCCTCTGCTCGCGCGCCAAGGTTAACCTGCAACGGGTGCGCAACGGCTTTCTGTCCGAGCGCGACTTCCCGAACCTGACCACGGCGGCCGCCAAGCTGGCCGCGGCCAAGATGTACATCGACGATACGCCCGGTCTGAGCATCTTGGAACTGCGGGCCAAGGCACGTCGCTTAAAATCGATGCACGACATCGAATTGATCGTGATCGACTACTTGCAGCTGCTCCGCTCCCCGAGCCGGCGCGCGCAAGACAATCGCCAACTCGAGATTGCCGAGATCTCGAGCGGCGTGAAGGGCCTGGCCAAGGAACTCCAGCTACCGATCATCGTCATTGCCCAATTGAATCGGCAGCCGGACACCCGCGCCAAAGAGGGGGGCCGGCCGCGGCTCAGCGATCTGCGCGAATCCGGTTCAATCGAACAGGACGCCGACGTCGTCGGCCTACTGGTACGCGCCGAGTATTACGAGACCGACGACGAAAGCAAACAGGAGAAGGCGGGGGAAGCCGAGCTCATCATCGCCAAACAGCGCAACGGCCCGACCGGGGACGTACCCCTGACCTTCCTCAAAGAGTTCACGCGGTTCGAGAACCGGGCCCGCGAAGGGACGGCGGGGTAGGAGGGTGCCAAGGTCGCGCGTGATTGCGCAAGGTTGGGAAAGGCGAGGCACGAGACGCCGCTATCGACCCGCCACAGCCCAGCCCGACCTCGCGGGCGACGCCCGTGGGGGGGAAGCCCCCCCCGCAACGGGGCCCGGGCCAAAAAGGGGGGGCCGGCGCCCGGGGGGCGGGCGCCAGCGG
>CAXUNV010000242.1:0-7196 GCA_964252355.1 uncultured Chthoniobacterales bacterium
GGTCATGACCGAGGTGCGGGCACGGATCGCGCGCGGCGCGCTGCCGCCCGGCGCCCGGCTGCCGTCCGTGCGGCGTTGCGCCGAGACGTTCGGGGTCTCGCCTTCGACGGTCGTCGGGGCTTACGAAAAGTTGGTCGCCGAAGGCGAAATCGTGGCCCGTCCGGGGTCCGGATTCTACGTGTCGCCACGGGTCAGGCTGGCGGGTTTGGCGGAGCCCGTGGCCATCGAGCGCGAGGTTGATCCCACCTGGGTGATGCGGCAGGCGCTCGAAGCTTCACCCGACGCGCTGCAACCCGGCTGCGGTTGGCTTCCCGACGACTGGATGCCTCACGAAGCCGTGCGCCGCGCGTTGCGTGCGGAGGCGCGGGGGCCGACGGCCCCGTTGGTCGCCTACGGCCGGCCGTTCGGTTATGCGGCCCTCCGCGAGCACCTCTCCCGACGCTTGGCGGAGCGGGACATCCCGGCACCGTCCAACCAGATCCTCCTAACCGATTCGGGAACTCAGGCGGTGGATCTGCTCTGCCGCATCTTGATACGATCCGGGGAGGTGGTGGTCGTCGACGACCCTTGCTACTTCAATTTCCTCAACCTCCTCCGGGCTCACCGGGCCGAAATCGCCGGCGTGCCCTGGACGTCCAAAGGGCCGGACCTCGACGTCCTCGGCCGAATCTTTGCGGAGCGCAAGCCGCGCCTCTACCTGACGACGGGCGCGCTCCACAACCCCACGGGCGCGAGCGCAACCCCCACGACGGCGCACCGGACCCTCAGACTCGCCGAGGGGCACGACGTCGTCGTGGTGGAAGACGACACCTTCGCCGACTTCGAACCAGAGTTGACGCCCAGGCTGGCCGCGTTCGATGGGTTGGAGCGGGTGATCTACGTCGGCAGCTTTTCCAAGACGCTCTCGGCCTCTGTCCGTTGCGGTTTCATCGCGGCGCGGCCTGACTGGATCGAGGCGCTTGCCAACCTCAAACTGACGGCGACCTTCGGCAGCGGCGAACTGGGTGCGAGGCTTGTGCACCGGCTGCTCGTCGACGGCGCTTATCGTCGGCACATGGAGGCGACGCGGGCTCGGCTCGCCCGGGCGCGCGCCCAAACCGCGGCCCGGTTGGCCGAGGCGGGATTGAAGCTCTGGACGGAGCCGCGGGGCGGATTTTTTCTCTGGGCGGAGTTGCCGCCAGACTCCGACGCCGCCGAGATCAGTCGTCGCGCCATGCGCGACGGCGTGGTGCTGGCGCCGGGCAACGCGTTCAGCCTTAACCGCACCTGGGACCGTTTCCTGCGGTTCAACGCCGCCCACTGCGGAGCGCCACAGGTTTTCGACGTGTTGCGAAAGGTGATGGGAGAAACTGGCTAACGGGCAGGACGCGGCTTCCGGGTTCTGGCCTTTGAGGCGCGCAGCTGCCACCGCCAGCGTCATGGCAGGGCAAGGCGAGTAATGCGAGACGTTCGGGCCCGGCTCAGACCGCCCGGCAACCGTCTTCTCGCGATATCAGCCCGATTTTGCCGGCCGGGTCTTCGCCCCACCGGCGTCGCCCGCGAGGTCTGGCACCTCTCACAACCCCAAACGCCAAACACCAAACCGCAAACGCCAAACTTTGTACGCCCAGGGGAGCCTCTACCCTCCGTCGGACCCCTCGCACAAGACCACCGCGGAACGTGGCGACACCGGCACGGTGCGAAGGCTGGTGGAGACCGGCTCCGGTTCCTCCGGCACGACCCGGAACCACGCTCCTGCCGTGGCTTTGCCGCCGTCCACAAGGACGTCCACGGTCCGTTCGGACCTGCCGTCGTTGATCACCACCACCGCGCGACGGCCGGTCGCCGGGTTCCGGTACAACGCGAAGTCCAACCCGTCGGCGGCATCCCCGCCTAACGCGACGCCGACCTTGTCGCGGAACTCCGCGTGCCACAGGTAGTGGGCGTAGCGCGACCGCAGGGCATCCACCTTTTTGGCGTAGGCCAGCGTGCGCGGGTAATCCTCGAGGTCGCCCTTAAAGTGATAGGGTTCGTGGCTGATGATGTAGCGGTAGAGCAGCGCCCGGTTGACCATCTCGCGGTCGTCGAACCCCGTGACGGCGATCATCATCGGATAAAAAGGGTCCGCGTAACGCTCCGCCGGGATGTGCCCTTCGAAGATGCGGAAGTACGACAGGCTGTAATGCCGATGTTGAAGGTCGAACGGCCACTCCGCGGAGAGGAGGTAATTCGCCTCGCCGATGCCCTGCCGTACCGCTTCCCGCAGCCGTTCGCCGAGCCGGAGGTCGCCGGAGGTCAGGGTGGCCGGTACCCGGTGACCGTGGCCCGCCGAAAAACAATGGGTTGCGGCGTAATGGTGAAACGCTTCGTCGTAAAGCATGCCGCTCGCGCCAAGGTCGACGCACTTTTGGAATTCGCGCAGGCAACGTTCCACCCAAGCGGGGTCGTGCAGGCACGCCGCCATGAACCGGCGCGTGTTGATGCTCATCAACTGCACCGGGGTTTGGTACTCATAACCGGGGTGGTGGTAAGGCTGGCCGTACGGGTCGAGGGCCGCGCTCGGCAGCATCGCCCGGTAATCCGGGCGGGTAATGTCGGCCCAGACGAATTTGTTGAACAGGATCACGCGCACCCCGAGGGCCTCGATCTGGGCGATGGCGCCGCGCAGTTCCTCCCAAGTGCCCAGGCGCGGGTCAGGATCGTGGGACGGGTTGCCGCGATCCTGCCCGCCGTGGTTCCAACCGACCAACTGCAGCGCCGTGACCCCGTGAGCCGCGAGGGCCTCGGCCCGGGCGGGGAGATCGACGAAACGGGTCCGCAGGTCGTCTTCCGAAGAGCCGATTTGGATCTGCTGCCACGAATGCACCGGATGCAACCACGCCGGCGCCGGCGCCGGCTGGTACCAAGTGGCGCGCCAACGCCGGTAAACGTCCAGGCCGGCCTGCCACCCTCCCTGGTAGGGGGTCAAAACCACCGGGCTGAACTCGACCGACTCACCCGGAGGCAAGAACGGGTAATGCACCGCTTCGACGCTCAGGCAGACGGGCACGCCGGCAACCTCGTCTGAACCGGGCACGGTGCCGTGGTAGGAATCGCCGAAGCCGGGCCGGAGTTCACAGGCGAACGCGACCATTTCGGCCGCGGTGGCGTCGTGCGCGCCCCAGTAGACGCCTTGCCGGTCTGAGGCCAGCAGCATGAACCGTTGCAGGAAATGGTAACCACCCGGCACCCCGGGGTTGCGCGACCCTTTGCCCTCCCATTGCACCGGATGATTGGTCCCGTAGTACCCGCGTTCGTTGGCCATGTGGGGCCGCAACGGGGTCCGGCGCAGCGTGCCGTAGTCGAGGTTTTCCCGGGTCAACGTCGTCTCGCCGTCCGGCAAACCGACGTCGCCCAAGCAGGGCCACGCCACCGTGTTCACGACGTGGTCGCTGCGGTTGGTAACCTTGCCGCGGAAGGTCAGCTCGCCGGCCCGCAGTTCCACGGACGTTTCCAGGCGCACGTCGTGCGTCCGGCCGAGTGCGTCGGTCCATCCTTCCCACCGGAAGTGGAGCGAGCGACCGTCGCCGCCTCGTTCGATCCGGGTCGGTTTCTGCCGGGCGCCGTCGACGGGTCCATAAAGCTGGTCTGCCCGGCCGACGTAGGCGCGGAACGCTTGCCCAAGCTCCGGCCGCCGCTGCACGCTCCAACCGGTCGCCCGGTTGCGGAGGAGGACCAGCGTGCCCAGGACCGGATCAAAACCGACCTCGACGGCTTCGTCCTCGAGCCGCAGCGGTTCGCCCGTCGGCGGATGACGGTGGGTATCGCGGGCGGGAGAACCGGGGACGGCGCGTGACGGTAAGGCGGGGGTGGGTGAAGGGACGGTGTTCATCGGGAGAGGCGGCAAAAGTTCCAGGCGTCAGCCTTTCACGGCGCCGGCGGTCAGCCCGGCCATGAACTGGCGTTGCAGCAGGAGGTAAACCGCCGCGATCGGCGCGATGGAGAGGACCAACGTGGCGAAGAGCTGCGGGTAGGCCACCTGGAATTGGTTCACGAAAAAGGCCTGCAGCCCGAGCGGCAAGGTCTGCAGGTCGGGGTTGTGGATGAAGACGAGGGCGAGGAAGAATTCGTTCCACGCTTGCACAAAGGCAAAGATGGCCACGGAAGCGACGACCGGTTTCGACAAAGGTAGGATCACGCGCAGGAACGTCGACCCCGGCGTGCAGCCGTCGAGGCGCGCCGCGTCGAGCAGTTCCCCGGGGATCCGGTCGAAGTACGTCTTGAACAGGAAGACGGCGAGCGGCAGGTTGCTGGCGGTGTAAGGCAGGATGAGGCCGAGGAGGTTATCCGCCAAGTGCGCCCGCACGATCAGCACGTAAAGCGGGATGATGTAGACCTGCACCGGCAAGGTCAACAGCAGCACGAAAGCCAAGAAGACCCAGCGGTGACCCCGGAACGGCAACCGGCTCAGGGCGAACCCGGCCATCGCACCCGACAGGAGCGTAAGGCCGACCGTGGCGACCGTCACAATGAGGCTGTTGAGCGTGAACTTGGGAATCTGCGCAAGCTTCCAAGCCTCCAGATAGTTCTGCCAAACGGGCGGCCACGGGGGGCCGACGGGGTCGGCGATGAATCTCCCCTCGCTCTTGAGCGAGCCGGCCAAGAGCGTGAGCAACGGGTACAACACGGCCGCGGCCAAGGCCCACAGGAGCAGCGCGGCGAGGAGCCGAGACGACGCGGAACGGCGGACGGCGGAGGCGGCGGTGACGTGCATGGGTGGGCGGGTGGACTGCCTCCGGAACTAACGGGCGGGGCGAGCATCAGCCCCGTCTTCTTTAAACAACCGCAGCAGGACGACCGACAGCGCGACGATGAGGCCAAGCAAGAGCGTCGACATCGCCGCGGCGTAGCCGAAGCGGTTGAACTGGAACGCCTGTTGGTAAACCTCGATCATCACGACGTCGGTGGCGCGCACCGGGCCGCCTTGGGTCATCACGTAGATCAGGTCGAAGACGCTGAAAGCGCCCAAGCTGGCCAAAAGGACGTTGATCGCGGTGAACGAACGCAGGCTCGGAACCGTGATGTGGCGGAACCGTTGCCACGCGTTGGCCCCGTCGAGCTTTGCCGCCTCGTAAAGGTCGCCCGGGATCGATTGCAGGCCCGCGACGTAGATCACCACGTGGAACCCCAGCCACTTCCAGACGTCGACCAAGATCACGGCCGGGAACGCAGTGTCGGGCGACCCGAGCCAATCGCGCGCCCACGCGCCCAGGCCGAGCAGCCGCAGGGTGGAGTTCACCGCGCCGTAATTGTAGTTGTAGACCAGCGTCCAGACGATCCCGACCGCCACGAACGAGAGGACCACCGGGAGGAAAAAGATGGTCCGCAACGCCCGTTCGCCGCGGAGCTTTTGGTTTAACCCGACGGCAAGCACGAGCGCGAGGCCGACCTTCAGGCTGACGGTGGCCAGCGCGTACCAAAGGTTGTTGACCAGCGCGCCCCAGAAATCAGGGCTGGCGACCGCTTCGAGGTAGTTCGCCAACCCGACCCACTTGGGTGGGGCGAACCCGTCCGCGGCGACGAAACTGAGCCCGAACTCCAGCGCGATCGGGACGTAAGCGAAAACTCCCAGCAGCGCGACGGCCGGCGCGAGCCAAAACGCCGGGTGCGCCGTCAGATCGAACGGGCGACGCTCCGCCGGCCGGGAATCGCGTGTCACCCCAGGGTGCGCGCGAGCCCGTTCCGTCTGGCGCCCGATTTCTCCAGCCGGTGAGGCCACGTTCGGGTGGGATCTTGCCGCTCAGCCGGCGAACTTGTAGCCGCCGGCGTAAAGCCGGTCGAGTTGCCCCTGGAGATCTTTCCCCAAGCGGTCGGCGGTGGTCCGCCCCGCCAAGCCGGCCTGGAGCCCTTCCTGCAGCGTCTTGGTGATCTCCGGCGGGTAGAACCAGTCGAGGTAGGTGACCATGCTCCCGATCACCTCCTTTTCTTTCTGATAAACCGCGATGGGTGCCGTGTTGACGTTGGCGTTCACAGGCACCGCTCCGCCGTTGAGTTCGAGCGATTGCTGGCTGCTGGCGTCGGTCGTCAGGAAGTCGGCCAACGCCAACGCGGCCGCTTTGCGCTTCGCGTCGAGCTTGGCCGGGATGCTCACCGCCACGCCCGGGCCACCCGGAAACTGGGCGCGCGCGCCTTTCCCCGTCAGGTCCGGCATCAGGGCGCAATCGAGTTGGAAATCCGGCGGGTTCGCCTCCAACAACGGTTTGGCGATCGAATCGTGGAAAAGGTAAAAGGCGGCTTTGCCCGTCTGGAACTCCGTCTGGGCGTTCGGGAAATCGAGCCCGAACACCGACGGGCTGAACATCTTGTCGCGGCCGAAACGGAAGACGAGGTCGAGGCCTTCGACCACGTCGGCGTCCGTGAATTTACCGCGGCCGGAAAGAATGTCGGTGGTGCGCTCGATCGAGCGGTTGCCTGAGGTTTGGGCAAAGGTCGTGAAGAACCAAACCGGCCACATGTAAACCACCTTCCCGGGGTGGGTGAAGGCCGAAACGCCCGCTTGGCGCAGCGTTTCCGCCGCTTTCTTCAGCCCCGCGTAGTCGCTCGGCATCTCGACCCCGTGCTTTTCCAACAGCGCCCGGTTCGCGAAGATCAGAAACCCACCGGCCGCCCCGCTGGGCAGTCCCCAGAGGTGGCCGTCAAGGGTAAACGGTTGCAGCATCTCCGGCAGGAACCGGTCTTTGAAGGGAACGTCGTCCATCGGCGTCAAAGCCCCGCCCACGGCGTAACGGCGGATGTCCTGGCCGTTGAGCATCAGCACGTCGATGGTCTGGCCCGCAGCCTGCGCCGCGGTGTAGAGGGCGACGAACTTCTCTTCGGGGTAGAGGATCGTTTTGGGGGCGACGTTGGGGTGAGCCGCCTTGAACGCGTCCAAGATCTTCGGCAACGCCCGGTCGGGCGAGGCACCCGATTGGCTGACGACGACCAGTTCGCCGCGGAAGTCGGGGAAAGTTTCGGTTTGGGCGCCCGCGCGCCGGAGGAAGGGCGGGGCGAGGGTCACCGCGGAGGCGGCGAGGGCCCACCGCGAGCTGTGTTGGAGGAAGCTTCGACGGTCGCAGGCGTCGAAGGGGCTGGGGGGTACGGGCGTGTTCATGTCGGTTTATCGGCGGGGTGAGGATTTTCGTGCGGAGAAAGGGGGAGGTGGGGTGGAGGCACGGACGACCAGTTCCGCGTCGAACCGC
>CAXUNV010000243.1:0-286 GCA_964252355.1 uncultured Chthoniobacterales bacterium
AAACAAGGTTCGTTAGTCAGCGACTTGTAATGATCGTCCACTTTCCGCTACTGCGGACCGAAAGGGGGGATAACTGATGCCTACGAAGAAAGCCCCGGCGAAGAAAACGACGACGGCGTCGAGCGCGGCCAAGAAGTCTGACACGACCGCGAAGAAGGCTCCGGCAAAGAAGGTGGCAAAGAAGGCCACCGCGTCTGAATCGGCCGCCAAGAAGCCTGCCGCGAAGAAGCCCGCCGCTGCGAAGAAAGCCGTCGCTAAATAAGTTGTTGGCGACGCCGTTTGGATG
>CAXUNV010000243.1:296-7174 GCA_964252355.1 uncultured Chthoniobacterales bacterium
GGGAGGAGAGACGAGGGTCTCTCCTCCTATTTTTTTGGCAGAAGGGCTGTGCCCGTACGGCGGAAGCCGAGCGCGGCCGTGACGATTTCTTCCGTCGGCCAGAGCCGGCCGACGCCTTCGTAACCGCACGCGAGCAGGCCCTCTTCCGGACCGATGAAAGTCGCGCCGCGCGCCCGCAAGGTCGCGACGTTTTCCTGGGTGGCCGGGTGCAGCCACATTTTGCCGTTCATCGCCGGGGCCAACAGCGAGGGCGCGCGCGTGGCGAGCGCGATCGCCCCCAGCGCGTCGTCTGCGAAGCCGTGCGCGAGCTTGGCCAAGGCGTCGGCCGAAGCCGGGGCGATCAGCAACAGGTCGGCGCGGTCGGCAAGCTCGATGTGTCCCGGACGCCAGTCGGCGCCCTCGTCAAACACGTCGGTCGTCACCGGGTTGCGCGAGAGCGTGCCCAAGGTGAGCGGCGTGATGAACTGCGTCGCGCCTTTGGTCATCACCACATGCACGTCGCACCCCGCCTTCGTCAGTTTGCTGGCGAGGTCGGCAGCCTTGTAAGCCGCGATGGAACCGGTCACCCCGAGCACCACGTTCATCGGACAATCTCGGCCAAGGGCGGCCCGAAGAAAAGGGAGGGTGGAAGAAGGTTGCTGGTTCCTCGTCCGTTGTTCCGGAGCGTTCGGCGTGCGACACACCCCAGGATCGTCCCGACGGGTGGCGGTGTGGGCTGGACGCCCTCGTCTGCCCAGGGCGCGAACGGTCCCGGCGGTCGGCTTCACCTTGGTTCCACCCCGGCGGCGGCTAAGGCATGACACCTCTTGCCCTACCAATCTTTTGACGATGGCCACCGCAAACGCCAAACGCTTGCGCCAACGAGAGACCAGGGACCAGAGACGCGTAACCCGCAACGCGCGCGGCGCGCTACTCCACGTTCTGCACTTGTTCCCGCACCTTTTCCAATTCGGCCTTTGCCGCGACGACGAGTTGTGAAACTTCGGCGTCGTTGGCTTTGGCGCTCAGCGTGTTGAGTTCGCGCCCGATCTCTTGGGCGATGAACTCAAGCGTGCGCCCGATCGACTCCGATCGATGACAGGTCGCCTCAAACTGTTCGAGGTGCGACTGCAAGCGCGTGACTTCCTCCGAGAAATCTGAGCGGTCCGCGAAGAACGCGACCTCCCGCGCGAGGCGTTCGTCGTCCACGCCGACTTCCACACCCAAACGCGCGATACGCTCGCGCAAGTTGGCGAGGTGACGCGCCAACGTACCCGGACGCTTGAGCGCCACCTCGGCAAGCAAGCTACGCAAAGTCGACGTGCGCCCGAGCAGGTCACGCTGCAGGTGAGCGCCTTCATTGGCGCGCATGACCAGCAGCGCGTCGAGCGCGCGCTCGGTGGCCTCGGCCAACGCCTCGCGCGTCTCCGCACGGATGCCCGGTTCGGCGGGCGCGCCGAGCACGCCAGGCAACCGCAGCAGCGTGTCGAGACTCACCTCCCCACCAATGCCCAAGGTGGTCTGCAGTCTTCGGAACGCCTCCAGGTAACCCCTCGCCAAAGGTTCGTTGACCGTCGGCTGCGGAGCGTCGCCATTGAGTTGGGCCGTCACGCCGACGGACAACCGTCCGCGGTGCACGCGTCGCGTGACCGCCGCCCGCAACTCCTCCTCCAGCGCCGCCAACGTCGCGGGCAAAGAGATCTGCACCTCCACCTGCCGCTTGTTGACCGAGTGAATCTCGGCCGCGACCCGCGCCCCTGCGCGCGCGGCCTCGCCGCGTCCATATCCGGTCATGCTGTGCATTGGGGAAGAAAGCCGGAAGTCAGAAGCCAGAATCCGGAAGGCAAGGCAAGGCCCGGCAGGGCTGGCGCTCCGCGCCGGCAGCGAGACGCCGCCAAGCCGGAGCAAAGGTGGTGGTCACACCTCCGATTACCGGCGGGACGCTGGCGCTACCTTCGTCGCCCGGTGGGCACCATTTCGGGGCGGCCATCGCCGAGCACGCCAAACGGTAAACGGCAAACCTTAAACTCGACACGTCACGCCCCGTGATATTCCTGCAGCGAGCGCACGCCGATACCCTTTTTCTGCAGGGCGGCGATGGCGCGGATGCTGGCTTCCACGGCGCTCACCGTCGTCAAGGTGGGTACGCGGCGCGCGACGGCGAGGCTGCGGATGCGGACCTCGTCCTGGCGCGGCGTCTTGCCGCTCGGGGTGTTGATGATCAATTGAATCTCGTCGTTTTTGATCATGTCGATCACGTGCGGCCGGCCTTCCGCCAGCTTGAACAGGCGCGTCACCGGCACGCCGTTCGCGGCGAGTGCCTGCGCGGTGCCGCTCGTCGCGTAGAGCGTGAAGCCGAGCGCGACCAACTGGGGGGCAAACCCGGCCATCGCCGCCTTGTCCTGATCCTTCACGCTCACGAAGACGTTGCCAGCCGTCGGCAGCGGCGGCTGCGCCGCCATCTGCGACTTGGCGTACGCCACGCCGAGGTCCGCGTCGATGCCCATCACCTCGCCGGTGCTCTTCATCTCCGGACCCAACACGATGTCGATGCCGGGAAAACGCACGAACGGAAACACCGCTTCCTTGACCGAGAAATGCTTCGGCACCACCGGCTCGGTGAAGCCGAGTTCGCGCAGCGTCTTACCAGCCATCACCTTGGCGGCGAGTTTGGCCAGCGGCACGCCGAGCGCCTTGCTGACGAACGGCACCGTGCGGGAAGCGCGCGGGTTCACCTCCAGCACGTAAACGGCCTCGTCTTTCACGGCGAACTGCACGTTCATCAGGCCCCGCACGTCGAGTTCCCGCGCCATCGCTTTCGTCGCGCGCACAATCTCCGCCTGCGTGGCGTCGCTCAAGGAGAACGCCGGGATGACGCACGCGCTGTCGCCGCTGTGGATCCCGGCCTCCTCGATGTGTTGCATCACCGCGCCGATCACCGCCGTTTCGCCATCCGCGATGCAATCGACGTCCACCTCGACGGCGTCTTCCAAAAACCGGTCGACGAGCACCGGCCGTTCCGGGCTGGCTTCGACGGCCGTGCGGATGTAGCGGCGCAGGTCGTCCTCACCGTAGACGATCTCCATCGCCCGCCCGCCCAAGACGAACGAGGGCCGGACCAGGACCGGATACCCGATGCGGTTGGCCACCTCCACGGCTTGCGTCTCGTCCGTCGCCGTCCCGTTCGGCGGTTGGTTCAACCCGAGCCGGTGCAGCAGCGCCGAGAAATGCTGGCGATCCTCTGCGATCTCGATGCTGCGCGGTTGCGTGCCGATGATGCGGACGCCGTTGGCCTGCAATGCCGCCGCGAGGTTCAGCGGCGTCTGACCGCCGAACTGCACGATCGCGGCCCAGCAACCTTCGCGTTCGTAAACGTTGAGGACATCCTCCAGGGTCAACGGCTCGAAATAAAGTTTGTCGCTGGTGTCGTAGTCGGTCGACACGGTTTCGGGGTTTGAATTCAGCATCAAGGTTTCGAACCCCTCTTCCCGCAGCGCGAACGCCGCGTGCACGCAGCAGTAGTCGAATTCAATGCCTTGGCCGATCCGGTTGGGTCCACCGCCCAAGATCATGACCGTCCGCCGGTCGCCGCGCCGGGTCTCGTCCTCCTCGCCGTACGTCGAGTAGTAGTAGGGCGTGTAGGCTTCGAACTCCGCCGCGCACGTGTCGACCAACCGGTACGTCGGCAGGATGCCAGCCGCCAGCCGTGCGGACCGCACCTCCGCCTCGGTGCGGCTGGTGAGGTGCGCGATCTGCCGGTCGGAGAAGCCGAGTTGCTTGGCCCTGCGCAAGGGACACTCGCCGGAGGCGATGGCGTCCTCGGCCGAAACGATCTGCGCGACGTTGCTTAGAAACCACGGATCGATCCGGGTGAGGTCGTGCACCTCCGGGACCGTCATGCCGGCCTTGAAAGCGTGGCGCAGGTAGAAGACGCGGTCCCAGGAGGCGTTGGCCAACTTGCGGCGGATCTCAGAAAAATCCCATGAGCCGTCCGGGCACCGCGGTTCGCGGCCGCGGCCATCGCCACCGAGGCCGGCGCGTCCCACCTCCAGCGAGCGCAAGGCTTTTTGCAAAGCTTCCTTGAACGTGCGCCCGATCGCCATCGCCTCGCCGACGCTCTTCATCTGCGTCGTCAACGTCGGGTCGGCTTGCGGAAATTTTTCAAAGGTAAACCGTGGCACCTTCACCACGCAGTAGTCGATCGTCGGTTCGAAGCTCGCCGGCGTTTCGCGGGTGATGTCGTTGCGGATTTCGTCGAGCGTGTAACCGACCGCCAGTTTGGCCGCGATCTTCGCGATGGGAAAGCCCGTCGCCTTCGACGCGAGCGCGGAGGAACGCGACACGCGCGGATTCATCTCGATGACGACCATGCGGCCGTTCTGCGGGTTGACCGCAAACTGGATGTTGGAGCCGCCGGTCTCCACGCCGATCTCGCGGATGACCGCAAAGGAGGCGTCGCGCATGATTTGGTACTCGCGGTCGGTCAACGTTTGGACCGGCGCCACCGTGATGGAATCGCCGGTGTGGATGCCCATCGGGTCAAAGTTCTCGATGGAGCAGACGACGACGCAATTGTCGGCCCGGTCGCGCATCACCTCGATTTCAAATTCCTTCCAACCCAGCAAGGACTCCTCGATCAACACCTCGGACACCGGCGACAAACCGAGGCCACGCGCCACGATCTCGTCGAACTCTTGCCGGTTGTAGGCGATGCCGCCGCCAGCCCCGCCCAAGGTGAAGGCGGGGCGGATGATCAAAGGAAACGCCCCGATCGCGGCCGCCACTTCGCGTGCCCCCGCCGCGTCGTGGGCCGTGCCGGACCGTGGCACGTCGAGCCCGATGCGCACCATCGCTTCTTTGAAGAGTTGGCGGTCTTCGCCTTTCTCGATCGCGCTGGCGTTTGCCCCGATCAACCGGACCCCGTGCCGGGCCAGAATGCCGTGGCGATACAAGTCCATGGCCGTGTTGAGCGCGGTCTGTCCGCCCAAGGTGGGCAACAAAGCGTCGGGTTTTTCCCGGATGATGATCTTCTCGACGACCTCCGGCGTGATCGGCTCGACGTACGTGTGGGCCGCGAACTCCGGGTCGGTCATCACCGTGGCCGGATTGGAGTTCACCAGCACCACCTCGTACCCCTCTTCTTGCAACGCCTTGCAAGCCTGCACGCCCGAGTAGTCGAACTCGCAGCCTTGCCCGATGACGATCGGCCCGGACCCGATCAGCAGAATCTTTTTGAGGTCGGTGTATTTGGGCATGGGCGTTGGGAGATTAGCCCGAAGCCCCCCCGGCGCAAGGTGGGCGCAGCGCGCGGCGCCGACGAAAAGGCCAAAGGCCAAATAGCAAAGGCCAAACGATGCAGGTGAAACGCCGGCCTTCTCCAGAAAGCGCGCTCACCGCGCTCCGACGCGGACGACAATCACCGCCGACGATCCCGCCCGTACGCAGGCCGCTACAACCGCGCTTCGACATCCATGATCCGGTTCAACGCCTCCCGGAAATCCTCGAAGGCGCTGGCCGGTAAGAGGATGGTGTCGCGGCGGCCGCTCACGTCTTCGGTGATCTTTAGAAAACGACCGCGCCCGTTCTCTTTCAGGTCGAGGAAAAACACCTTTCGCTCGACGTGAACCTTTTCCGAAGCAAGCGGTTCGTCCGTTCTCGGCGAAGCATTGGAGTCCATGGTAAGCCGGCTGGGTGCATGGCTGCCTTAACCCGCGACGAAAGCGCGCGGCCGGAGGGCGTCCGCACCTCTGGACTCTTTCGTTCGACGGGACGCCCCCGATGCAAAAATCGTCAAAGAAAATCGCCGGATCCCGCAAACCGGGAGCCTGCACCCGGCCCGCGCCAAGTCACTAAGAACCGTCCAGACCCACGGCGCGACGGACTTCCCGCAGCGTCGTTTCGGCCACCACGCGGGCCTGGGAAGCCCCGGCGCGCAAAACCCCTTCCACGTAGCCCGGGTCGGCTTGCAGCTCCGCCCGGCGCGCGCGCATCGGGCGAAACGCCTCCCAAAACGCCTCAAACAACCTTTTTTTAAACTCGCCGTAACCGACCCCGCCACGCCGGAACTCCGCCTCCATGGTCGCCAGGGCTTCGTCTGGCGCGAGGAGTCGGTAAAGTTGGAAGATGGTGGAGGCGGCCGGATCTTTGGGTGCCTCCACCGGGGTGGAATCCGTGACGATCGACATCACTTTTTTACGTAACGCCTTCTCGTCCCCGAACACCTCGAGGGTGTTGCCATAACTTTTGCTCATCTTCTGGCCGTCTAGCCCGGGCACCGTCGCGACCTCCTCGCGGATGTACGGCTCCGGCAGGTGCAACACCTCGCCATAGGTTTCATTGAAGCGTTGGGTGATGTCGCGGGTGACTTCCAAATGCTGCTTTTGGTCCTTGCCGACCGGCACCACGTCGGCGCGGTACAACAAGATGTCTGCCGCCATCAGCACGGGGTAGGCGAACAACCCATGGGACGCGGGCAAGCCGCGGGCGATCTTGTCCTTGTAGGAATGGCAACGCTCGAGCAGGCCCATGGGAGTGACGGTGCTCAGGATCCAAGCCAGTTCCGTCACCGCCGGCACGTCCGCTTGGCGAAAGAAGCAGGCTTTCGCCGGGTCCAAGCCGCAGGCCAACAGGTCGAGCGCGAGCCCGTGGGTGTAAGCGCGCAGCGTGGGGGCATCCTGGATGCTCGTGAGGGCGTGGTAATCGACGATGAAATAGAAAGCTTCGCCCTTATCCTGCAGTTCCACGGCGGGGCGCACCGCGCCGAAATAGTTGCCGATGTGCAACGCTCCGCTGGGCTGCAAACCGGTAAGGTAACGGACCATGCAATTCCCTAGCCCAAGGCGGGGAGGGGGGAAAGGGGGAAGGGCGTTGCACGTCCCCCGTTTCTGGTCGGGCAGGGG
>CAXUNV010000244.1:0-7156 GCA_964252355.1 uncultured Chthoniobacterales bacterium
GCCCCTTTCCAATGAATAGTTCCCGACCGCGGGCGCAATCGCGCGCAAAGCCCTGCGCTGAACCTCGGCTTCGTTCAGCGGAAACTCCCCAGCATGGATGAGGGCATGGCCGAGTGGAACGTCCTTCCACCAGAATACCAGGTATGCGCCCGCCGCATCCTGGGGCGCGCTCATCGGCCGGAGCGGTTCATCGAGCCTCGCCTGCATGACTTCCCACCTCTGAGGGATGCTCATGCAAAATCCTTTCGGATCCTTGCGATGCGCCTCAGGGAGCGGGAGTATTCGCCCGAAACACCCACCATTCCCCCGCAGAATTCCGCAAAGACCATCGAGAATGGCAGCACGTGCTTCCGGCGTAACGCCTTGCTCAGTTGTGAGACCTGGTCGCCGATCCACCAGATCACGAGGCGACGGAATCGGGCGCGTTGGGACGGATCGTTCCGGTAGTTCTTCTCCACAAAGGCCATGAACCCCAAGCCCCAAGTGTAATACTGGCGTCGCAGCGCCAGGTCCGACGCGCGATGGTCATGGAAAACCAGGTAACTGGGCTCATAAACCAGCACGTGCCCAGCGCGGATGATCCGGTAAAAGATGTCGAGATCGCCACCTCCGGGGAGAGGTGCGCCGGTATCCAGGGCATGATCAAACCCGCCGATTTCCTGCAGCACTTCGCGACGGAACGCCATGTTGCAACCCGCGCCGAAGATGCCGGCGCCGCAAGGATAAAGCGGATTGCCCGGTAGCTCCCTGCCAAATCGTTTCTTGTCGAACCCACGCCGAAACCCATTCCTTTTCTCAAAGAGCACCTGCGCCGGCGTGTCCAGCCTCAGCGGCATCACCAGTCCGGTGAACGCGGCGGCATCCGGATTCTCGGCCCACGCCTCCTGCAAACCCGCAAGCCAACCCGAGTCCACGATGACATCGTCATCAAGGTAGGCGATCAGGTCGCCGGACGCTTCCGACCAGGCTCGGTTGCGCGCGAAGTTCAGACCCGGGCGTGACTCCAAAACGTAACGCACCCCCGAAAGCCTTTCCACGAGCTCAGCGGTTGCGCCGTCAGGGGGTGCGTTGTCGATGACGAGAAGTTCAAAGCCATGTCTCCCCTGCAAAGGGCGTAGCGATTCGAGGCAGCGACGGAGGGTCGTCACCCGATTTCTGGTGCAGATGGCAACGGAGAGCGATGGCCAGGGGACGTTCGCGCGCGGCGGGGCGAGCTCGTCGCGAATCGCTTCCTCAACCATTTTCATTTTTAGTTCATCGCCAATCCAGGGGCTCAACTCTTCCGGAAGCCACGCCCGTTTGCCCGCGTTTTCCCGGAGGAGAAAGCCGATCGGCCGCCCGTGACGCCGGACCAGCAGTGCCACCCCGGTCTCATCGGTGGCGAAGTTTAGGGCGGCCAGCGGTCGAGTCGTTTCGATCTCACTGAGCCGGTAGCGCATGGGCTCGCGCCCCCTCCCTTAGATGTTCTTTCCGAAGTTGCAGCGCGTGGAACTGTGCAAAAAGGCCGCCGGTTGCCAAAAGCTGCGCGACCGGGCCGCTCTCGACCACCCTGCCCGCGTCGAGCACGATAACTTTGTCAGCATGCTCGATCGTGCTGATCCGGTGGGCGATGATCAAGACGGTCCGCTCGCGTCCGAACTGCTCGAGGGCATCTTGGACCACCTGTTCCGAGATGAGGTCGAGCGAGTTGGTCGCCTCATCCAGGATCAGGATCCGTGGATCCCGGATGAAGGCGCGGGCCAGAGCCAGTCTCTGACGTTGACCGCCGGAGAGCCGAATGCCCCGATCGCCAAGAACCGTCTCGAAACCCTCAGGCAAAGCCTCGATGAACTCCAGGGCATGCGCCTTGCGGGCTGCCGCCAAGAGTTCTTCGCGGGTGGCGTCGAGCTTTCCGTAGATGATGTTCTCGGCCACGCTTGCGTTGAAGAGGCAGACCTCCTGGCTTACCACCGCGAGCTGGTTACGCCACCAGGCCAAGTCAAGCTCCGGCAACGGGATGCCATCGATCAGCAAACGCCCTGACGACGGATCGTAAAAACGGCAGATCAAACCCACCAGGCTAGACTTACCGGCGCCGGATGGACCAACCAAGGCGGTGGTTTCGCCCAGGTTGATTGAGCAGGTCACCCGTTCAAGCGCCGCGCTTTTTCCGGAGTCATAATGGAGTGAGACATCTTCGAAGACGATCCCTTGCGCGATGGCGGCCGGCACCCGGGTACCGCTGCGCAGATACGGCTTATCGGACTCGTCAAGAAGACCCCTGACTTCTTCAACGGACGCTGACAGACCATCGAGCGCCACCCGGTCGCCGTCGATCTGCCTAACACGCGGCTGGAGCCGGTACAATAGGATCAGGAACGTTAACGAGACCGCCATTTGGCCGGGGGTGTGCATCGTCATGACCACCAGGATGCCGAGCAACCACGGCGCGATAAGCACCTCAGCTAACGGGTGAGCCAGTCCGGAAATTCCGTCCAGCTTGAAAAAGATCTTGCGCACCTCACGCGAAGCCGCATCAAACCGGTGTTGCTCGTAACTTTCACGTCCAAAGGCGCGGATCAACCGCAGGCTGTGAAACGTCTCGAGCATTCGCTGAGAGAGGTTCGCGTTTGCGGCCGTGGCCTGACCGCCGAACCGCTTCACCTGACGGGTAAGCCTTTGAATCACTTGAGAGATCAGCAGCAGCACGCCGCCGGTGATCAGCGTCAGCCGCCAGGAAATCAGCACCAGCAAGAGAGTCAAAATCAGCACGATGCAGGCATTGATGATCATGTTGGCCAGGACCGCGAAGGCGGAGCAGACGCGCCACGTGTCGCTACCCAAGGTGTTCAGCAACTTCCCGGCATCGTGGGTGTCTAGGTAGCTCTGGCCCACGCTGAGCAATTGATGAAGAATACCGCAGCGGAGCCGGTGACCAATGGACGCGTTAACCCATTGGGAGAGCAGAAAGTAACTGTAGCTGAGAACGTTCTTCAGCACTACGCACAAAAGAAGGCTGGCGCCTATCCACAAAAGCCGCCTCTCCGCCGGAATGGCTTGGAACAGCGCGGTCATGCGCCCGGTAAAGCCGGCGCTTCCCGTGCCCATTTGACTCTGTACGAGCGGGATGAAAAGTGAAATCGAGAGGCCTTCCGAGAGCGCGGTGAGTACGCCCAGAATGATCATGACCGAGATCACCCAAGGCTGCAGGCGCAGCACGGGAAGAAGCGCTCTTAGGGCACGCAGAGCAGCGGCCATGGGACTTAACCTCCGTCGTCCAGCGCGGCAGACCAACGGGTGAGTTCGATGCGCTCGAAAAGCCTATTTAAAATGAATGGGCGTCTTCTTTTCCTTTTAGGCTCGGCAAAATGATTTTTCCTCGAGCCGGTGCTTGCGTTGAACAGACTCATGATAAACATCCGGTAACTCCCGGTGCTGAGCAGCAAAACGGGATTGGCACAGACCGCCTTTAGCAAATAGCGGAGGCAACAGCCCCAATGAGCGCAACGGTGTTGCCTCTGTGCGAGCCAGAAGTAGAAGTGCCCGGCTGACCAGCGAAAGACGCAGCAGGCCACATCGCGATTGCGCCGACGCGCGCGGCGCATGACGACGTCGAAGGATGCCGCCATGCCTTCGGCATTGAAACTCATGCTAAAACTGGCTTGCCGATACGCCACCAGATGTTCAGGAACCACGTGGACCTTAAAGGCTTCGGCAATCCGCACCGCAAGATCCCAATCTTCGCATCCCTGCTTTCCTCCCTGCTCGGCTCGTGTGAGGTAGAGCCCGACCTTCTCAAGAGCTGCCGCTCGGATGAGTGGCACGCTGCCATTTTGCAGGATGTTGCGCAAAATCAGGGCGCGACGCAGGTGACCTTCCACACTCTGAGGGTAGCCGAGACCCAAGAAATCGCCCTGCTCGTCGATCAACGTGGACCAGCAATACACCAGACCGGTTTCGTTGCCGCATTGCTCCATGCAGGCGACCTGCTTTTCAAGCTTTTCCGGAAACCAAAAGTCATCCGCGTCCAAAGGGGCGATGTATTTTCCGTGGGCCTTTCGGATCGCCGTATTCCGGGCAGCGCCCACCCCCGCATTGCCCTGTCGGACGAGCTGAAATCTGGCATCCTTGGCGACGAATTCTTCGACGATGGCACTCGTGGCGTCTGAGGAGCCGTCATCGACTACAATCACTTCG
Organism: uncultured Chthoniobacterales bacterium; assembly: GCA_964252355.1. Lineage (GTDB taxonomy): Bacteria > Verrucomicrobiota > Verrucomicrobiia > Chthoniobacterales > JAFAMB01 > CAXUNV01. The sequence continues at coordinate 4,177 of CAXUNV010000244.1, forward strand.
ATTGCTTGATAGGTTTGGGTGAGGACAGAATTCAACGCCTGCCGGATGTATTTGGCGGCATCAAACGCCGGAACGATCACTGAGACTAAACCTCGAGACATGCTTTCGCCGCGTTGTTCGACCTTTCCAGGACCTTGCTGTAGCGTAAAGCAGTGGAGGCACCGCCGAAAAGCAAATCTCTCGGGTCAAAACGCTGAGTTTTATAAACAATAACCAACGTCAATTGGTCCAACTTGTTAGCGAAAGTCTGAACTAGGCATAACTAGGTGGTATAATCCTTGATGTTTTAGCAATCAGTGTAAGATAGCGCTCGAGAATCGGCAAAACGAGGAGCGCCGTTGACGCGCGCGAGGTGGGAAATCTCCGGCGAAAATTGGAAGGTTCGGGAAGGTTAACTCCCAAGGAAGCAGGTTCCCGCGCGACGCGGGCAAAGACCCGTTATGGTCAAGTCGCCACGAGGCGATTTCACGCGTTGCGGCACACGATGGACCGTTGAGGTTTATCGACCACGCCATCTGAAGGTTGGCTCAGTCTGAACGCAGAGGGCCACGGTGGCGGAGGGACGTTTTGCAATCGCACACTACGCACTGCAAGCAGCTTCGGTCAGTTTCCAAGGCGAGTCCGGAGTGCGGTTGGTCAAGCCGTGGTTTTTGGGTGCCCCACAAGGATGCCACCGGGCTAAGTTCGGGCTGCATGCGCGGTGATCATCAACGGGAACTGTGGCGTCGTCGCATGCGGTTCAAAAATCTTACACGACGCCACGGCGGGCACGGCGGGAGGAGGAAGGCATCACGCCACGACGCCACGACGCGAAAACGGCAGAGCGGTCCGGGGCAGATCTGGGTCGCCATGGTTCATTTGCCATCTGCCATTGGCCATGGGCGAAACTCCCGGCGTGCTAGCCTGCGTCGTGATCATCCTAGAGCGCAGCCCGGTCGGCTCCGACCCCGAGGTCAGGGGCCAGACCCTGGTGTTTCGCGGGACGCGGGTGCCCGCCCAGAGCCTCCTCGAGCATCTCCAGGACGGCCACGCGCCCGGGGGAGTTTTTGGAGATGTTCCCGGCCGCGGCCCGCGAGGATGCGGGGGGGCTTCCTGAGCCTGGCGCGCAGGCTTTGATCCGCTTGAAACGGGTCGTCCTTGACGAGGACCTGCCGAGGCCGCTCCGGCGTGCCTCCGGGCCCGAGTTCTCCGTGGTCACGGTTCAGGAACCAGGGTTGGCTGGTTGGAAGAACGGCGACCTGATCCGACGTCTTGCGGACACGGTCGGGGTTTTCGTCACGTCGGACAAAAACCTCCGGTACCAGCAGAACCTTGTCGGTCTGAAACTCGCGACCGTCGAGTTGCCGACGAACCGCCTGAAGGCGCTGGAGCCCCTCGTCGCCCGGATCGTCGACGCGGTCCGTGCGGCCGCCCCGGGCAGCTACGCCGTTGTTTAGGTTTGGCGGTTGGCGCAACCCGCCGTGCCTGCGTCCCCTTTTGGCCTTTGTCATTTGCCATTTGCCATGCGCGCAGCGGCGACTTCCGAACGGCCTGAACCAGGGACGAGGGACCAGAAACTCTCTCCCCTTCCCTTCGTGACCTTCTGTTCAACCGCACCTTTGGCCTTTGGCCTTTGTCATTTGGTCTTCCCCACCGCGTCGCGGCGGAGGCGGGCCAAGACTTTAAGGGTTTCAGCCAGGGATCCCAGGTGACTTGGGAGGGAAGCGTTGGGTCCGGCCGTCGCCGGTAGGAGAAACGGCCGGAACCGCGCCTCGACGGCGGCGAGGAGGTCTGGAAACACCTCACCGTACCGGGCGAGGTGATGGGAGAGTCGGCGGCGTCGGAGGTCCGAGATGTAACCGCCGTACGCCTCGGCCCAGGCTTGGGACCGAAGCATGAGGTCGAAGGCATCGGGAAAGAGGTACGCCGCTTCGTCGTCGCTGAGGAAGAGGGCGTGGACGGTGAGGAAAGCGATCTGGGGGAAATGGAGGCGTTCCCAGTCGAGGCCGACGAGGTGGTCATGCACCCAACGGGTTTCGGCGGCGAAGGTGGACGGAGATGGTCCGCCGCGGGGCGGCGCGCGGCGGATCCGGGGCGGGTCGGACGGCCGCAGCACACGGGCACGGACGACGGCGGGGTGCGGCGGGTCCTCGTCCAACGGAACGTCAGTTTCGGGCCAGATGCCGCCGACGTCGCCAGGTAAGGTCACGCGGGAAGGAATTGCCAAGATTGCGCAGGATTGCGGCAAGATTGCCAAGATTGCCAAGATTGCCAAGATTCCAACGCGGGAGACGGCCCTACGGCGAGAGACAAGAGCACACGGCGGGAGGCGGAAAGACGATCCACAGATGACGCCGAGGGGCGCGGATTGCTGAAAGGGACGGCGAAGGCCGAGACTTCCTTTTGGCCTTGGTCATTTGCCATGCGCGCCTCGCGCTGCCACGACGCAAAACGGAACAGGGTTGAACAGAAGGCCGCAAAGGTCACGAAGTGGCGAGGAAAGCAGAAGGCGTTTAAGCTGGCGGCGTTTGGTGGGGGCCTGGGGCCGGGCGTAATGGCGTTCAACCCCGTGAAAGGAAGACGGAACGTTTTGGTCTTTGTGTCCTTGGTGACCTTCTGTTCAAGCCTTGTTTCCGGGCAAACCAGCCACCCCTCGTTACCTTCTGTTCAATGGTTCTGACGGGCGGGGCGCGCGGCCTTGCCTAACCTTGGCAAGGAGAGCCGGCGTGACTTCCGGTTGAAAAAGGTGGTTTCCGTGGCGGCTTGGAGCGGCCGGCGCCGGGCCTCTGGGCCATCGCGCACACCGTCGATGCCTACGAGCGACGGGGCGATTGGGACCAGATCAACGCCTGGATGGAGGGCATGCGCGGCGAACTCCTGGCCGGTCACGCCGGTCGCCACACCAACCAAGACCTCTTGGATTTCGTCTTCTTGATCGTGCGTAAGGACCGGTTCTGTGAGGGCACCCTGGCGCAAGCCGAGGCGGCGGTACGCCGCGCGC
>CAXUNV010000245.1:0-7098 GCA_964252355.1 uncultured Chthoniobacterales bacterium
CGGGCCGGGCGTCGCGCACCGGTGCGGGCGGGGTGGCGGGCGGGTCTCGCCTGACACCTCTTGCCCAACCAAACCTTCTCATCACGTCACCACCTCCACCCACGCTTTCTCCGCATCGGCGCGTTGCGCGGCGTCGATGATCGCGCTCACGTGCACCGCTTGGGCGAAGCTCGGTTCGGCCGCTAGATCGTTGGCCAGAATCGCTTCGACGAACCGCCGGGCCGTGATGACGAAAGCTTCCCCGTAGCCTAACCCTTGCCCCTGCGCGTACCAGAACGGCTCGGCTTCCGGATGGATGCCGCCCAAGACGATCCGGCGGAACCCGGCCGCGCGCCGGTCCGGTTCCTCCCGGTAAAGGTGAAGCTCGTTGTTGCGCTCCCAATCGAAGCGGAGGGAGCCTTCCGTTCCAACTAGGGTGAAACTCAGGTCCGATTTGTGGCCGGTCGCCGCCCAACTGACGTGGACCGAACCGGTGGCGCCCGAGCGAAACTCCAGCAGCGACGTGGCCCAGTCGTCCACGGTGACCTCGCGGGCGTCGGTTGACCCGACTGGGCGGCGCGGGTGAATCCGCCGCAGCTTCGCGCAGAGGCGTCCGACCGGCCCCATGAGCGTCGCCGCGATGTCGAAGAGGTGGGAGCCGAGGTCGCCCAAAGCGCCGGCTCCGGCGACCTCTCGGTCGAACCGCCATGCGTACGGCAAGGCCGGGTCACGGGCGTAATCCTGGAAGAAATGCCCCTCAAAATGGAGCGGCTCGCCAAGTTCTCCCGCGTGCACCAAGCGCCGGGCGTACTCGACCGCCGGCCAGCAGCGGTAGGCGAAGTTGACGAGGTTCACCCGCTTGGCGGCCCGGGCCGCCTCCGCCAGGCGACGTGCGTCGGTCAAGGTGTGCGCGAGCGGTTTTTCGCAAAAGACGTGCTTGCCGTGAGAGAGGGCGTCGGTGGCGATCTCCGCGTGGGACTGGTTCGGCGTGATGATCACCACGGCGTCGATTTCCTCGGCGCGCGTCGCCGTGCGCCAATCGGTGTCGTGGGTGGCCCAACCCCAACGTGCGGCACCCGCCTTCGCCACCTCCGGATGGATGTCCACCAAACGCACCATGCGGATCTCGGGGATCGTTGGTCCGAGGAACGCGCGCAGGTTGCGCAAGGCCAAGCTGTGGGTCTTAGCCATGTAACCCGAACCGACCAGGGCGAAACGTAGTTCGTTGGTCATGGCGGGGAGGGGACTTTGTGAGGTGTGGGCATGGGATGGAGGGTTGCGGAGGGGTGTCAACGGATGCTGCGCCCGCCGTCGACGGGAATGGACAGGCCCGTCATGAACGAGGCGTCTTCGCTCGCGAGAAACGCGATGGCGCTTGCCACCTCGTGCGGTTCGCCCAAGCGGCCGAGCGGATGCTTTTGGCAGAGCCGTTCCTCCGCGGCGGCCGGGTCTGGCGCCTGCGCCAACCACGAGGTCACCATCCCGGTCCGAATGGCCGCCGGGCAGACGGCGTTCACCCGGATCCGGTCCTTGGCCAAGTCGAGCGCCAACGACGCCGTGAGGGAGGTGACGCCGCTTTTCGAAGCGCTGTAGGCAACCATGCGTTCCGTCCCGCGGATGCCCGTAATGGAACCCACGTTGACGATGGCACCCCCGCCGGCCGCCCGCAGCGCGGGCACGGCGGCCCGGCAGCCGAGGAAGACCGACGTCAAGTTGGTGTCGATGAGGTGCCGCCAAAGCCCCAGGTCGGTCTCCTCCACGGTGCCGCTCTCGCGTGCGCCGGCGTTGTTGACCAACACGTCGAGGCGGCCGGTTGCCGCCAGGACCGCGGAGACGGCGGCGTCCCACCCTTCCTCGCGGGTGACGTCGAACGGGATTTGCTGGGCGCCTTGCAGATCGTCTCCCGGGTGCACCTCCCGGACGCCGGCGAAGACCCGGCCGCCTTCTGCTTGGAGCCGTCGGGCCGTTTGCAGGCCGATGCCGGTCGCGGCACCCGTCAGCAGGATGACCTTGCCGGCAAAACGGTTCATGCTGGGGGGAAGGGCGCCGGGAGGTCCGAACCGGCCGCCGCCCTCCTTTTTGCATGGCTGTGCAAAGCCGTCGTGTAAAGCGAAACCGCCCAGCAGATGGCGGCAAGCTTCCCAAAACCGGCGCGCGTGCAGATCCGACGCGCGCACCACCGGTTGTCCGTGCCGTCGTCCGTACCCGCGAACGTGCGCCGCTTCCCCACACACAAGTCTTGACGCCGTTTTCCGGCTCGGGCTAAACCGAGGCAACCCCCGGCGCGCGGGCGCGATCGAGCTTGCGCGACTTTGATCAGCATGAAATCGAGCGTTTCTCCCTCACCAAGCCTTCAAGGCATGGCGAGAACAGGGTTCCAAACCGCCTCCGTTCTCGCTCCCGTGGTTCTGACCGTCGCGCTGCTTGGCATGTGCCCATCGGCCCGTGGCAAAGACCTGCAAATCGTCGTCAGCCTTCCCAACATGGCTCACACTTGGAATGCGGCGGCCGCCAACGCCGCAACCAAGGAAGCCCAAAAACTCGGCGTTCGACTCGTCTTGCAAGACGGCCAAGGCAATTCGGCAAAACAGTCCAGCGACCTCCGGAACGCCGTGACCCAAGGCGTGGATGGGATCGCGCTCGGCGCAAACGACGCGGCGGCCTTGAGGCCGGCGGTTGACGACGTCATCGATGCCAAGATCCCCATCGTGATGTTCGACCGCAACGTGGCGGGCGCGAAGCAGCCGCTGGCCTACTTTGGGCTGGACAACGTCAGCGGCGGCGCCGCCATGGCCAAGTACGTCATGGAGAAGTTCCCGGACGGGGTAGAAATCGCTTTTCTGACGGGCCAACCCGGGAGTAGTCCCGCCACCGACCGCGCCAAAGGCGTGCACGCCACCTTGGATCCGGTCCGGAACAAGTACCCGATCGTCTTCGAGCAGACGGGGAATTGGATGCGGGATCAGGCATTTAGTCTTACCCGCAACCTGCTGACGGCCCGCGGGAAAGTGGGCGCGATCATCGCCTCGAATGACGACATGGCCCTGGGCGTCATCACGGCGCTGGAGGGAGCCCAAATTCCCAAAGGGGAGGTTTTGGTGATCGGTTGCGACGGCACCCCAGAAGCGCTTGCGAGGATTCGGGATGGCGATTTGGCGGCGACCGTGGAGTACCCTTTAAAGCAGGTGACGGCGGCGATGGACGCCTTGGTGGACTACCTGCGCGACAAAAAGCCGGTGGAAGGAAATCTGCTGCCGGCAGTTTTGATCAACAAGACCAACCTGACGTCCGCGGAGAGGTATGCGGAGTTGAAATGACGGCAGGGGAGGGAGGCGACGTGCCGGAGGAGGGCGCCTCGGCGTTACTTGGGGACGGTGTTCCCGCCCGCAGGAAAGGGCGACCTCACCAAACCCCAAGCGTTTGCCGTCCGGGTTTCAGGTCATCCCCGAACCACTCGAACCAGCTCCATCGGGAGCCGGCCGCGGAATCAAATCGCCTGCGTTGACGGCCGTGGACGGGATTTCTCCGGCCAACGCGGCCAGGACGCTTTCGGTGGCGGAGATCGTCATCCGGCGGATGGACGCGTGCGAAAGCCCGCCCACGTGCGCCGAACAGATCAGGTTTGGCACGCCTGCAAAGGCTTCGGCCGGGGGCGGTTCCGTCTCGAAAACGTCCAGGGCGGCGCCGGCCAAGCGACCTTCCCGCAAGGCCGCCAGCAGCGCCGGCTGGTCCACCAAACCGCCGCGGGAAGTGTTGACCAACACGGCCGACGCTTTCAGTCGGCGCAGTTGGCGGTCCCCAATCAGGCCCGCAGTTTCCGGCGTCAACGGCGCGTGGATGCTGACGACGTCGGCTTCGGCCAGCAAGGTTTCGAGCCGTTCCAGTCGATCGGCCCCGGGCCATGAGGTGACGTAGGGATCGAAGTAGACGAGCCGAACCCCAAAGGGCCGGAGCCGTTCGCTTACCCCGCGACCGATCGCGCCCGCGCCGACGATGCCAACGGTCTGACCCTTGAGCTCGGACGGCGTCATCTCGCCAACCCGTTCCCACTTTCCGGCTTTGACGCTGGCGTCTTGGGTCACCACCTTGCGCGTCAACGCCAAGATCAGCGCCACGGCGTGTTCCGCCACGGTGTCGGCGTTCAACCCCGGCGTGACCGTGACGGGCACGCCGTGGCGGCTGGCGGCCGCCAAGTCGACCGAATCCGTGCCGACCCCGACGCGGGCGACGACCCGCAGCTTCGGGTGGCCGGAAAAAATCCCGGCGCCGAAAGGGTCAGTGCTGACGATGGCCGCCTCGGCGTCGCCCAACAAACGGGAAAGCTCCGCTTCCGTGCGGGACCCAAGCTTGGGATGGAGCAAAAGGCCGCAGCCCGCCGCAACCAAGCGGCCGCCCGTCTCCGGGTCGTCAGGACGGTACCCCGGCCAACTGACGAAAACCCCGGGGTGGTGAGGAAAGGCGGTCGGTGCCATGGAGAGGGACTCGCGGCGCACATGCCAAATCGCAAATGACAAATGGCAAATCCGGGAGGGCCGGTGCTCCGCCACCGCCGACTTTGGATCGTTGACGGCACGGGTGATCTGGCGGCATCCCGTCGGCGCGGACGCCCCGAGGAACCGCGAGCGCCGGCGGGGAAGTCTGCAATGCCATGCGGCCCGGGGGCGCCGGCGCCGCGGTTTCGTCGGCGGTGGCGGAGCACCGGCCCCCCCGGGGTTGGGCCACACGTCATCGCCGGGTGCTGGCCCGCTCCACCAGCGTCCCCGGGATCAGGCTGAGCGACCGCGCCCGCCTCTCCGGCGCCGCCGTGCGGACCTGCACGATCCGGAGCGTCTCCGCCACCATGGAGGAAGCTTCCGGGCGCACCGTGGTCAGGTTGTACGACGGCCAGGAGGCTGCCGGGATGTCGTCGAACCCAGCCACCAGCAGATCCCGCGGAACCTTCAGCCGAAACACCGTCCGGGCCGCGTCGAGCGCACCCAAAGCCGTCAGGTCGTTGGCGCAGAAAATGGCGTCGGGCCGAGGCCGGTGTTTCAAGAGTTCGCTTGCACCCTGGTAGCCGCCCTCGAAACGGTAGTTGCCGGGCGCAACCGCCACTTCGCCATGGCCGAGTTCCCGGAGGCGCCCGACGTAACCGGCGCAACGGTCACGGTTGGCGAGGGTCTCCTTGCCGGTGATGTAGCCGAAACGGCGCGCGCCCCGCGCCACGAACAGGTCGGCGACCTCGCGGCCACCCTGCACGTTGTCGCAGCAAACCGAATGTACCCACTTGTTCTGGATCCGACCGTTGAAGAGCACCACCGGCACGCGCATCTTGGCGCAGGCGGCGGCCGCTTCATCCGACAGGATGGAAAGCGCCGAAATGATCGCGTCGACCCGGTAGCTTGCCAACAAAGGGATGGCCTCGTCGATGTACTCCCCATGGTCGACCGAAAAGAGGAGCACTTGGTTGCCGTTCTTTTGGCACTCCCGGGAAAACATCTCCACCAGGTTGGCGTAATAGGGGTTGTACATCCCGCCGATGACGACGGCGACCAAGCGCGACTTCCGGGTGATGAGGATGCGGGGCAAGGCGCTGGGCCGGTAACCGAGTTGTTCGGCGGCGGCCTGCACCTTTTGCCGGGTCCGGGCAGAGACGCTGGCCCCTTTGGTGAAGGTCCGCGAAACCGCCGACTGCGACACGCCGGCTAACCGCGCCACGTCGGTGGAGGAGGCGTAGGTTTTGGGTGCCGCTTGCGCGGCCAACGGCGGGGACGATCGGCGCGGCATGGGCGAAAGGCGCGGTGCAGGAACGACCCGCTGGATTCCCGTTCACGGGGTCATCATCGGCAGGGACACGAAAACCGTTTAGGTGAGGCGGGGACGTTTGGCGATGCTTTTCCGCGCGGGGGGGAGCAGGCGCGGGCTCTTTGGATTTGCATAGCTATGCATCCTGGCCTAGGGGGCTCCGTGGCCCACCCCGGCTGGTCGTTGAAACTCGCCAACGCCCCCGTCTCTTGGGGCGTCGATTACCCGGACGACCCGAACAACCCGCCTTGGTCGCGGGTGCTGGACGAGATTGCCCTCGCCGGGTACGCCTGCATCGAACTGGGACCTTACGGCTACCTGCCGACCGACCCGGACCGGCTCCGCCGGGAGTACTCCTCCAGGGGGCTGCAGGCGGTGGCCGGGTTTGTCTTCCAACCTCTGCATGACCTTGCCAAACGGGCGGAAATCCTGGAGATCGCCCGGCGCACCTGCGGGCTCCTGGCGGCGTTGGGCGCCGGCACGTTGGTGACGATTGACCACATCTCCGACCCGCGGATGGCCACCGCCGGCCGGGCCGACCTTCGGCCCGCGCCGCCCGCCGACCTTTACCACCACCTCTACGAGACGGTCGCCGCCGTGGCCGACGTCGCCCTTGCCACCGGGGTGCGCGTCGCCGTGCACCAGCACGCCGGGTGTTACTTGGAGTTTGAGGACGAGCTGGAAGCCGCGCTCGATGCGCTCGACGCCGAACGGGTCGGCCTCTGCGTCGACACCGGTCACATGGCTTACGCCGGCATCGACCCGGTTGCTTTCTACCGACGGCACCACGGGCGAGTGCGTCACCTGCATTTCAAAGACCTCGACCCGCTGGTGCACGCCCGGATCCTGCGCGACGCGGTGCCGTTCTTGGACGCCGTGCGAAAACGGATTTTTTGCCCGTTGGGACACGGCGTCGTGCGGTGGACCGAACTGCGGCAAGCGTTGGCGGAACACGGTTACCGCGGTTTCGCCACCGTGGAGCAAGACATCGATGCGGCAACGGTCGGCGCCGCCCTGGCAGATGCGCGCGCCAGCTTGGCATTCCTTGGGTCCGCCGGGTTCTGATGACCGGCCGGCGTGCGCGGACGCCAAAGGGCTGGCGGGGATGCTTCGCGATCTCGCCGAGACCGGACGCCTCATTGCGCGGTCCAGCCGCCGTCCACGCAAAGGCTGGTGCCGGTGACCCCTCCGGCGGCCGGGGAACAGAGGAACAGGATGGCAGCCGCGACCTCCTCCGGGGTGACGCAACGGCCCAACGGGATCCGCGCCTGGACGAATTCAGCAAAGGACGGGTCTGCGAAGTAAGGACGCGTCAGTTCGGTCTTGACGAAGGTC
>CAXUNV010000246.1:0-7091 GCA_964252355.1 uncultured Chthoniobacterales bacterium
GCCTGCAGGTCACCGGCCCGGTCCACGGCGACCAATAACCCGGCCCGAGACGAACCGGCCCCGTGCGATCCTTTCACCCCTGCCCTTTGCCCCGCCCCGCCATCATCCTCCGAGCCTGCGCCAAACTCGCCGGCGCCGCCACGGCCTTGTTTCTCCTCGCTGGCTGCGCCTCGGTCAGCGTCACCGGCGAGCGCGCCGACCGCGCCCGCGCGGCGCACGGTCGCCCGGCCGCGTTGTACCTTAAGGACTTTAGCTTCCCGCGTCAGGCGCAGGTCCGGGCGGACCGCACCGGACAAGGTTTGGTTTCGTTTGAGTACCGACTGCAGGCCTCCTTGCGCGGGGAACTGCTCAAGGCCATCGGCAAGTTCGGTCTGCCGGTGCTGGTGGCCAACAGCCCCGAAGAACTTGCCAAACTGCGCCGGCGGCAGCGGGCGTGGTTGATCACCGGCCAGTTCACCCGCATCAACCAGGGGAGTCGTGCGCTGCGGGTCGCGCTCGGGCTGGGCGCCGGCGCCACCAAGATGGAGACGAACGTTCAAGTCTACGACTTGTCGGAACGTCGCCGCGAACGGCCGCTCTTCTCGTTCTCAACCACGGGCGGCAGCAACGCCGAACCCGGAGTGATCGCATCGGTCGGCCCGTTGGCGCCCACCACCGTACCCGCGGCCGTCATCAGCATCGCCGGCAAAGGCGCCCACGGCGTCACCGAAGACGCCAAACGCACGGGGCGCGTCATCGCCGCCAAGATTTCAGAAGAACTCGCTGCCCGCGGCGACCTGCCGCCGAACCGCCGGCCGAAAGTCGCCAAACGGCTAGGGGAGCTGTAGGTCCGCGTTCCGCGTGGTAGGGCAAGAGGTGTCTTGCCTTACCCGCCGCCGGGCCGCCAGGGTAGCGCCGGCGTCCCGCCGGTACCGGTCGAGCTGGCGAACCCAAGCCGGGCCGGAACGGAGGCGGGGCGCCGCCGGGGTCGTTCGTGCCGTGCGGAGCCGGGGCCTGATCATGGGGCGGCTTCGCCGGGCTCGTCGGCGGTGCTGAAGCAACGGCCTTCCCTTTGGACTTTGTCATCTGGTCTTTGGCCTGCGCGTAGCGCTTGGCAACTGCACCAAAACCGGTTTCCGGCTCGCGTCCAACCAATGCAACAACGTTCGCAGATCCCGTTCGGACATCGCGGTGCAACCCGCCGTCGTTTGACCGGGGCCCGCCCAGACGTGGAGGAAGATGCAAGACCCCGCCCCCGGCCGCTGGTCCCAGTTATGTTCCACCATGAGGCCCACGCGGTAGCGGCCACCAACCCGGTGCATCGACTCCTTGTGCACCCAATCCGGGCGCGCCACCGTCTGCCGGTCCACGATCCGGTTGTAGTAGCGGGATTTCGGGTCATCCACCGCTTCGGTGTCGTCCCGCACCGGGCGGTACGGCATGCGCAACCACCCCATGCGGTCGGGAGAAGCCAAGCCGAACACCGCGTACAACTCGAATACTCCCGCCGGTGACCGCCAATCCCCTTCGCGCTTGGCAGGAACACCTTCTGGTCGGCGAACGCCTGCCAAACCCGCCCCCCAACCTAGGCCACGTGAACCGAGGGTCGCAGGCCACGAAGATCCCATCGGACGCCACGGGTCACCTGCCGTCTCCCTTTGAAACCGCTGCACCGTCGCGTCCGTCGCACCCCACCCGTCGGTGGTGACGACGACCGCTTGACGACTGTTGCGAGCGGCCGTCATCGCGCTTTCCGGAAATGTCGGTGCCACCGTGCTCGCGGCGGTGGCGGAACGGTAGAATGCCGTCAGGCAGACAGCCGCCAGGCCGGCTACACGGCACGCCTTGGAACTCCACCCAGACACCGCTCTCACCGGCTGTTTCTAACATCAGAGCCCTCACGACGCATCTTCCAAGCCAGAACTTGCGGGCGCCGGCGGTGGGCTTCTCGGTCAACCTCGGGCCGAACTGTGGCAGGCGGGACACACATGCCCCGTGCCTGTCACTTTTAAGTTATCTGGCACAAAACCGTCAGCAATGTTTGGTATAATGGCTCAAGCGACTCGAGTCCGGTAAAGGGTTGATGGGGACACGCCATACCGTTGGGCTACCTCTTGGGCGGAAACTTCAGCCGTCTTGAGCGGTGCGGCGATCGTCCTGAGCTCCTTGCCGGAAAGTTTTCTGGGTCGCCCACCTTTACGGCCACGAGCTCGCGCGGCTTTGAGTCCAGCCATGGTTCGCTCGCGGATGAGGTTCCGTTCAAACTCAGCCAGAGCATCGAAGAAATGGAATACAAGCTTTCCTTTCGCTCCATCGGCTGAAGTAGATGCACACTCGATTCCTGAGCAACTTATAAACCAAGCATGCCGGAGCAATCGCCAAACCGAATGAGCCTTTACCGCAAGGCCATCAACGTCTCCATTGCAGCACGGGCACGGGCCTCGATTTCTCGTTCGGTTGGCGCCTCGCGCACACGCATTAACAGCCGGATTAGGAGACCTTCCCAGAGCACGGCGAGATAGCGGACCGCCAGAACGGCTGGATCGCCCGCGAGGACTAACCCCCGCGCTTGAGCTTTTCTGACCAGTTCGGTGAGTGCTTTTTGGTTAGCCTCACGGCCGCTGCGGTCGAGGGTTCGACCGATCTCGGGGGCGCGATCGGATTCTGCAATCGCGAGCCGATAAACGGTCAGCACTTCCGGCTGGCACCCCGTCGTCAAGATGGATACGCCGAGCTCAACGAGCAACGCGGCCAGCGCCTCCCGGGTCTGTGGCACAGGGGTCGTCGTGTCCAAGGGTCGGCGCATCCTTTGGGCGCGTTCGCTGATGCATGCCGCTAACACGGCGTGCTTGTTTTTGAAGAGGGCGTAGAGGTCACGTTTAGATACTCGGGCGCGGGTGACAATATCGAGCATGCTGGTGCTGGAAAAGCCGTGTTCACGAAAGAGGGTAAACGCCGCTTTGAGCACGCGCTCGCGGATGGAGCTAGGGACCTGCTTGGACCGGACGTGGGACACGGGTGAGGGGCGCTGAGGTGTCTTGATGGCCGACATTTTCGCTTGCTTTTGGTACGATGCCGTACCAGCTATTCAGTGACATCGGTACGGTATCGTACCGCCAACGGAAATGCTACTCCTCTTCTCTTGCCATGATTAAACCAAAAATTCTGGTCACCGGCGCCACCGGAAAGACCGGCGGCGCCGTCCTCACTGAGCTGCTGGCCAAAAGCTGGCCCGTACGAGCCGCCGTCCGCGTGCGGGACGCGCGCAGCGATCGGCTCCAGCGTCGCGGCGCCGAGGTCGTGGTGGCGGACCTTTTCGATCCCGGTCAACTGATGGACGCGATGCGCGGCGTGCAGCGAGCTTACTACTGCCCGCCCTATCACCCCTTCGTGATCCAGAGCGCGTCGGCATTTGCGGCCGCGGCGCGTGAGACGGGCCTCGAACAGATCGTCGGGCTTTCGCAATGGCTCGCTGGGCCCAACCACCCGGCGCTTCTGTCGCGCCAGCTTTGGCTTATAGATCGGATGTTTGCCGCGCTTCCGAGCATCGGGCACACCGTCGTCAATCCCGGCTTCTTCGCGGACAGCCCCTACTTGGAGATGATGCCCTTCGCGGCGCATCTCGGGCTCTTTCCGCTGCCCGTTGCGGGCGAGAGCCGTAACGCCCCACCCTCGGTCGACGATATCGCCCGCGTTGCGGTCGCCGCGCTCCTGGATCCCGCACGCCACGCGGGCAAGAGCTACCGGCCGACGGGGCCGAAACTCCTCACCGTCACCGAAATGGCCGCGGTCATCGGCCAGGTCGTCGGCCACAACGTGCAGCATGTGAGGACGCCGCTCTGGATGTTCTACAAGGCAGCCAAGGCGCAGGGCAGGGCGCCCATTCTGCTCAGCGGCCTGAGGCATTACTTCCAAGACCATGACCGCGGCGCGTTCGCGGTCGGCGCGCCCAACGACACGGTACGCGAACTCACCGGAAAAGACGCCGAGGACTTCGAAACGATCGCAAGGCGCCGCGCGGCATTGCCCGAATCGCGCCAGGGCATCGGCGCGCGGCTCGCGGCCTTCGCGCGCTTCATGACGGTGCCGATCCTACCGGGGATGGATCCCGTGACCTACGACCGGGCGCAAGAGCAGCCCGTGCCGCCGACGCCGCATCTCGCGCTCGACGACGCCGGCTGGACGGCGAGCCATGGCGTCGAGGGCTCATTCACGGTGAACCCTACGCTGAAGGAAGCCCTCGCATGAATCGCCTCCCGTTATTCGGCCTCAGCGTCGTCATGAGTTTTGTTGCCTTTGGCATCGTGACCCAGATTTACATCTGGCCTCGGCTTCGAACGGCGCGTCCAGAGCAAGCGCTGATCGCATTAACGGTTCCGCATACCTTCCGGTTTATAGGGCTTAGCTTCCTGATTGCCGGAATTGTATCGCCGTCGCTGTCATCGGCTTTTGCTTTTCCGGCGGCGTATGGTGATCTGCTTGCGGCCATTCTGGCAATCCTGACCCTCTGGTCGGTCTCCGCTCGCGCATCGTTTGCGACTCCCCTTGCATGGTTGTTCAACCTTTGGGGCGCAGCTGACCTCCTGATGGCATTCTATCAAGGCCTGTTCGGTGTTGGGATTGACCCAGGGTCGCTGGGTGCTGCGTACTTCATCCCCACGATGGCGGTACCGCCTCTACTGGTTACGCACGGCTTGATGTTTTGGCTGCTGCTGCGAAAGCCGAGCTTGGCGCCGAGCCGCTCACCAGGAGAAAAGGTGCTCCGTCCTTCGAAAATGGCCGAGGCACCGGGCCGTTTCACCAAAAGTAGCCAAGAACCCTAAAAGGAGGACCTCAGATGAAAAGGTTGCTCGTGACGTTCATGGCTGGACTCAGCCTGACGCTGAGCGACGCAGCGCAGCAGGCCTCCCTGCAGCCGCTGATGCGGTGTCGGGCGTCCCTCCTGCAGAAGATCGAGGCGGTCGATCATCAGGTAAGCAGCAACCGCCGAGTGGCCGCGACTTGTCGGAGGGCCGCCGAGGGCACACCCGACAGCAAACCCGGCCCTTCGAGAGCGCCAACCCGACCGGCCGCTTGATTGAAGGTTGGCAAACGGTGTTCGGCTGGTGAGAGAGCGGGTAGCCGCCTAAAACCAGTGATATTTGATGGGCTTCTGGGCCAAGCTCGCAGGAGCCCGCTCGTTTCTCTCGTCAGCAAACTGTCGGCCGCACAACATACCCCTCCTAGAGTCGCCCGATGACCAAGCTCTCGCGCGCGGCTTGCACCACCTCCTTGGTCACCTGTGACAGGGCGTTAATTTCTAGAATTCGTTCCATCTGGGTGAGCAACCGGTTCAGCAGACGGAAGTTGCCGCCCGTGATCCGGATGATCGCGGCGACGGTTTCGGGATACAACGGATGCTGGGGCAGGTGCACGCCTGGGGGTGTCCAGCGCTGGTCCAAGAGGTCGCGTATCTCTTTGGCACCCAGAGGCCGAAATTCATGGACGAACCCGGTACGGGAGTAGAACTGCGGGTAGCGGGCCAAGCGCTTTCCAATGCCCGGCATTCCAATCAGAACCAGACCGATACCTCCATGGTCAAAAATGTTTCGTACTTGCTCCAGCCCTGCCATCTTAAGGCGATCCGCTTCGTCGATGATGAGTAGAGCGGGCGGATCGGGCAAGGTGTGGGCCACTCGCATCGCGCGATTTTGCTGCTCATAAAACGCATCCCCCATCTTGAAAGCCTCGTCATTTCGGTAACCATCGGGGTTCCTCTTAGGGTCACGCAGCTTTTCGGCGCGATGGAGGAGGCGCGTCATTCGCGCCTCTTCGCACCGACGCGCCCGTTCGATTGCGACGCTATGCAACAGGCCACGAGCCTTCGCGATGTCCCGCTCCAGATGGCTCGGCGAGCTGATCACCGGAGCAGTGTAGAAGGCAACGCTGCCGTTACTGAGCTCCTTGAGGAGCGCCTTGGTCCGGCACTGATGGTTCGCATACCCCTGCACGTTTTCCCAATTGGCGTAATGACGCGCCGAAAGCGTTTTGCCGATCCCCGGCGAACCGTAACACAATCCGATGTAACGATGCCGTTTGCAGGCATCGCAGAACTCGGCGAATCGACGGTGTTCAAGCGTCTCGACGACGATCACCGCCGGTGGATCGCTATTCGTTGCGGTAGCGCTTGAGGGTGGGTGCGGGTCGCTTTGCGGCCGGCTTGTCTGCTGGTGTTGGTGCCCCATCCTCATGCTCCGTGACTTCTCCGCGCTTCAGCTCAAGCAGCGTTTCGACGGCCGCTTGGCGGTCCCGCAGGACGCCGCGCAGTTCTCGCCGCCGCCGATTCCGGGCACGGAGGATGTCTCGAGGGGGAACGGTAGCGCCAGCGAGTTCCGCACAGACGGCCCTGCACAAGAACTTGTTCTCGTGAAAGACACGGATTTCGGCCATGTCCCTCGGGTCAAACCGCAGCGTCACCGTTTCCCCAACGTATGCCGCCAGCGTGGTCGAAAGGTATCGCAGGCCCTGGAAGTGAATCCCATCGACGCGCACCTGACGCGCCTTGGCCACTTGAATCAGCAGCAAGTCCAGGTGGTCCAGCGAGTCCGGCATCCGAGGCACGAAGCCCTTGGCTTCCCAGCGTTCGGCGGGCGCTACCTTCGTCTCGGCACATTCACGACGGTGGTAAACCTCCAGCAAAAATGCCCGGAACCGGGCATCGAAGTCACTGCCCGGCTGTAGTCGTCGATGACGACCGAGAGCCAGGGTTTGCCTCGGTTCTGGCGCTTCTTACGCGCCAGCGCCGCCAGTCCGAACAACCGGTACTGCGCCACCCAGCGCTGCGCCGTTCGATACGGCATACCGGCCGCTCACGCAACCGACTGCAAGGGCTGGTGCTACTCTAGGTAGGGTTGAATGATGCGGAATCGATCCAACGCCAACTTTCGAGCATCTTCTGGCAGATCGGTAAGAAGGTCCATCCTCCAAGGGTACGCCAAATAGCGTTGACGATTCTACCGTCAAATAATGCTGAAAGTGGAACCCGTGCCCCCCTGAGGCTGGCGGCGTCTACCACCCTGAGACGTGCCGCACGGGCGACGCCGGGAACGCGGACGCCCCGTCCGTAGCCGGGC
>CAXUNV010000247.1:0-7053 GCA_964252355.1 uncultured Chthoniobacterales bacterium
CAGGTAAAGGGGCCAGGGCACGATGGTGGCGCGGAGAGCCGCCGCGGACGGCGCAGCGCCGTGGCGCGGACGTTAGCCCAGACCGCGGGCCGGTGCACGCGTTGAAGACGCGGGTATCGTGACCCCGTGTGACCGCCCTAATCCCTAAACGACCTCGTGCCTATCCTCGCGGTCATCCACCCGTTTAGGTCAGGAGGTCGGCCAAGGCGTCCGCGACGACGACCAAGCGTTCCTGCATGCCCGGCGGTAGGGTACGGCCCTCGTGTTGCAGCACGAGGGCGAGCCGCCTATCGCCGACCACGCTGAGCGGACCTTGACCGAGAAGGGTAAACCCGCGGAAGCCGGCGTTCCCCGTCATCTCGGCAAGTTGCGCCGCCGCACCCAAAGTTTGGAGGACGACCTCCCCGGAGAACGCGCCCGACCCTACCGGGTCGTCGCCGTGCCGGGCCCCGTCGGCGCCGATCACGAAAACGGTACGCACCCGCGGGAACGCGCGCAGGCAGCGCAACACGCCGTCCAAGTCGAGGTAATCATCCGTCATGAAGATCTCTTGGAGACGTTCCAACGCCCGACGTTTGGACGAGGGAAACGTCGCGCCGGCGCCGGCACCCGGCGCGGCTCCTGAGGGGGTGGCGACAGACGCTGGCAGGGACATGGCCGGTGACGAAGGGAGACGCGCGACCGACGGCGCCGCGGGCAAAGGCTCGTCCGGCATAGACCCGGCGGGGGCGGACGTCTGGTGCCCGGGATCGCGCGGTGGAACTGCCGGCATTTGCGAAGGCGCCGCCGGGGACGGTGCGGGCGGGACGGTGGCCGGCCGCGGGCCGACAGCCGGCAGGTCTGCAAACGGATCAAACGGCGCGTTGCCACCCTCGCCAGCGCGGGGTTCACGGAGCGGCTGCGGACGCGGCACGCGCACAGGCAAGGCGGGCGGCAGTGTAGGGTCAGCTGCGGGGGGGCGCTCCTCCCCAGCGTCGCGAGGCCGTTCCCGGATGAGGGGAAGCCCTTCGGCAACGTCCGCGGACCGGCTCTGTTCCAATTTGAAGAATCCTTCATCCTCGCGAGCAACTTGCGCGATGGGGGTGTCGAAATCCGGCGTCGCCGACCGGGGCAGGTTCCCGGTGACGGCGGGCAGGTACGGCTGGAGTTGGAGCACGACCGTTTTGAGCGACAACGGCAACTCCAGATCGTCCGGTACGCCGGGCGGCACGAGCCCTGGCGCGCTCTGGCGAAGGACCCCGGCGGTCACGGTGACTCGCCCGGTAGTTAAGCCGCGGGTGTCGCCGAACCGCAAACGCACCTCGCGCTCCGGCCATTGCTCCCAGGCGAGCGCGGGTACCAGGGCTTCCTCTGACGCGAAATCCGCCTCGGTGAGGAGAAGCTCCCGGTCGTCGAGCGGCGCTGGTTCGGCCGGCGCCGGGGTCGGCGTGCCGGTCGGAGGCGTCTCCTTCAAGTTACGGAAGAGGTAATTTCCAAACTTTGGCATGCGAAGGAGCGGCGGAGGCGCGGTGGGCAGAAGTTAGCGTAAGGAAGGCCGGGCACAAACGCGGTGGCGGAGGGCGGCAGGGCCAGGGACGACCATGGCCGCCAAGGTTAGCGGAACTTTTCACAACACGTCAAACGTTTTGTTATGACCTGAGGTTAGTCCCGGCCCAGCGCCGTCCGCGGCCGCACGGTAGAGCCGGCCTTTCCACACCACGCCCTGACCCGAAGCGCGGCGGTAGCTGTTGCCGGCGATGAGGAGCGCGAGGGAATATCCGAACGGGTGGAGCAGCACGCTCCAGAAGGAGGTACGGTAGCGTGCGGCGGCGAACGCCCGGACGGCGAAGACCAAAGCGAGCTGTGCACCGACCGCTGGGCTGCGCCGCCAAAGCGCGGCGACGAACGGCCAGACGAACAGCCACGCTTGGACGAGCACGGACGCGGCGAAGGCCGCTTGGTTGCCCTCGAAGAGCGGGTGGAGGTTCTTGGTGAAACCTTCCCACATTTCGCTGAACGACGTGTACATGCGGCAACGGACGAGATCGATGCCGCTGGCGCTTGCCAAGATGAACCCGCTGACCGTCCGCTCGGCGACGGCGCGACCCAGCGCGACATCCTCCACCAAGTGATTTGCGACCACGCGGTGGCCGCCAAGATCCTGGTACCGCTCGCGGCGAAACAGGAGAAACTGCCCATTGGCGGCGCCCAGGCTCCGCAAACGCCGGGGCCCGACGAGGCGGGCGAGGGCGGGGTTGGCTTGCAGGACGGCCAGCCACCAATGCGGCAACGCGCCGCCGGCCACGACGAAGATCAACGGGATGACGAGGAGTTCCGACCAACTGCCGGTGAGTTGGTACGGCCAGAGCGTCAGGAGGTCGGCGTTCACGTGACGAGCCCACGCCAGGGCCGTGCGCACACTCGCGGGGTGGTGTTCGGTGTCCGCGTCGGTGAACAAGAGGTATTCACCCCGGGCGGCCTCGGCCAACTGCTGGCATGCCCAAGCCTTGCCGGTCCAGCGCGGCGGCAGTGGCCGGCCGGAGAGGAGACGGTGCCGGCCCTCCGGTTCGGTTGCAAAACCGAAGCGACGCGCCACGGCGGCCGTACCGTCCTCGGAACGGTCGTCGAGCACCAGGATTTCAAAGTTTGGGTATTCCTGCGCCAACAGCGAGCGCAGGCAAGGCGCGATGCGCGTCTCCTCATTGCGGGCGGGCACGAGAATGGAAACGGAGGGGGCCGGTCCAGCCACTGGATTTGGCGCCACGGGCCGTAGGCGAGGCACGAAGCGCCAGTTCAACAGGCTGTTGACGAGGACGGCGGCTAACCCAATGGCACCGCCGATGCACAAGGCATCGGTCAGGCGAGGCATTTTCATCAATGGGGCGATGGGGATGGGAAAGTCGCTCGTCAACGGGCGAAGCGCAAAGCGGCACTTCCCCTCTTCCCCACGCCCCGGCACGGCCGATCACCACGAAGCGCCGCCGGTCGTCCCAAAGCCCGGGTCTCGCGGGCGCACCACCTCTTGCCCGCGGAAACGGTCTTTTGGCCGGTCCGAGATGGTGGTAAACATCCGGGCGACTCGCCGACCGCCTGCGGGGTCGAACGCGGCGGCGTGGCGGACGTAAGCAAAGAGCGATGAACAGGTTTCTTCAGGGTTTGGCGGTCCTTGCGACCTTTTTCCTAGCGGGTTGTGCGGAGATCGAAAACACGGTCTACGACGTGCGGGGGCTGCCTCCCGGCAGGGTGGCGGTAGTCG
The DNA here is from genome assembly GCA_964252355.1 of uncultured Chthoniobacterales bacterium. Taxonomy (GTDB): domain Bacteria; phylum Verrucomicrobiota; class Verrucomicrobiia; order Chthoniobacterales; family JAFAMB01; genus CAXUNV01. The sequence goes on from CAXUNV010000247.1 coordinate 3,236, forward strand.
TCGACCTTGGCGACCAGCACGCGTACCTGTACGCGGGCGGGGAAGAGGTCTTGAGTTCGCCGATTTCCACCGGGCGGGAGGGGCACGACACGACCCCTGGCCGTTACCGCATCATCGAGAAGGACGCCGCCCACCGCTCAAGCGTCTACGGCGCGTACGTCTCGTCCGAAGGGGTCGTGCGCCGAGACGTGGATGCCCGCAAAGACCCACGCCCGCCGGGGACGGTGTTCGTCGGGGCGCCCATGCCGTACTTCCTGCGCATCTATGGCGGGGTCGGCATGCATGCCGGCTACCTGCCGGGATACCCGGCTTCGCACGGCTGCATCCGCATGCCGGCAGGCAAGGCCCAGCGGTTCTATGATGCCGTCCACGTAGGCACGCCCGTCACCGTGCGCCGCTGATCTAGCCCGGCGAGCACCCCACGGGGGTTGTCGGACCGACTGGGACCTGCCGCAAAGGCCGGCGACGCACTGGTTCGGCTCAGGACTTTTCCGGGGTGGCAGCCGGCGGACGCAACCGCGCCGTGCGTTCACGCCGGGTGAGCGCGTCTTCCCAGCCTAACATGGCGCGAACGTCGTAGTAAGCGGGGTTATAGCTGACTTCAGTCAACTCGTATTCGCGGTAGTATTGGTAGTAAGCCTCGTAGACGCGGTCGGCGCCCTGGGCAAGGACGTTGCCGCTGGCGTCGGTCAACGTGTATTTGAACTCGAGGCGCAAGGGGGTCTCGTCCCGGTAAAACCGGATATCGTAAAAACGCGGGCCGCGCCACGGTTCGTAACGGCCTGCCAAATCGACGTCCGTGAAGGTGAGGGTGAGACGGGCACCGGGCAGGCGCCTGGTCAATTCGCGCGACATGGCTGGACCCAGGCTATCGGAGAAGATCCGCGTCGTCTCCAGTTCCGTCCGGCCCTGCAAACGGAAGTCGGTGAAGCGTTGCGGGTGGTCGTACTGGATGACCACATTGTTAACCGGCGCGGCACCCGCGACGGACAAGCCCGCCAACAAGGCGAAGCCAAGTGTCAACAGACGCGTTTTCATAAGCTTTCCTGTGCGGCGGCCGGAGCGTCGCAGCCACAGGCGCTCTCTCCGAGCTGCCTGGAGACGTGGCGACCCCACCCGACCACTCGCACCCGCAGCTTAGCGCAGAAGCCTCGCGTTCACAAACGGGTCTACGCCCGGCGCATCACCCTGCAGAAGAGGGTCGAGCGGAGAGTGCGCCTTGCATTGTCGGAGGGCTTGGGATACGGAGAAACCCCGCCTCTATGAACCCGAACACGGTGCGCTTGTACGACACGACCTTGCGCGACGGCACGCAAGGCGAAGGGATCTCCTTCAGTGTGCACGACAAGATTCGGATTGCGGAAAAGCTGGACGCCTTTGGGGTGCACTACATCGAGGGCGGGTGGCCGGGGTCGAACCCCAAAGACATCGAGTTCTTTCGTCAAGCCGCGAACCGGCGTTGGCAGAGGGCCAAGGTCTGCGCGTTCGGGAGCACGTGTCGGGCGCGGACCGAACCGGCGGCCGACGCGCAGGTGCAGCTGCTCCTGGAGGCGCAAACGCCGGTGGTCACCATCGTGGGCAAGACATGGCGCCTGCACGTGGAGCAGATCCTGGGAGTGGACCTTCGCGAAAACGAACGCATGATCCGCGACACTGTGCGTTACCTGAAGACGCAGGGCCGGGAAGTCGTCTTCGACGCGGAACATGCCTTTGACGGCTACAAGGACGACCCGGAGGAGGCGTTGACGGCCTTGCGGGCGGCAGCCGAGGCCGGGGCGGACGCGGTGGTCTTGTGCGACACGAACGGCGGCTCCTTGCCGCACGAAGTCGGTGAAATCACGGCCCGGGTTCGGGAGGCGTTGGGCGGCACGCCGATCGGCATTCACACGCACAACGACGCGGAGTTGGCCGTGGCCAACGCCCTGGCGGCGATTGCGGCCGGCGCCACGCAAGTGCAAGGGACCATCAACGGGTACGGCGAACGCACGGGCAACTGCAACCTGACGAGCGTGATCCCCAACCTGCAGCTGAAGCTGGGCTGCGAGGTCGTGCCGGACCTTTCCCGGTTGCGCGACCTTTCGCTTTTCGTGGATGAGCTCGCCAACTGTCCGCACAACATCCGGGCGCCGTTCGTCGGCTCCACGGCGTTCACCCACAAAGGCGGACTCCACGTCCACGCGGTGCAAAAACTCGCGAGGAGTTACGAGCACATCCAACCGGAATCGGTGGGCAACCACCAGCACATCGTGGTGTCGGAGCTTTCCGGACAAAGCAACGTGATCGCCAAGGCGCGCGAACTCGGCTTCTCGTTTGAAAAAGGGTCTTCGCAGGTGGGCGCGATCTTGCAGGAGGTGAAACGTCTGGAGCACCTCGGCTATGAGTTTGAGGCGGCGGAGGCATCCTTTGAGCTCCTGATCCGCCGGATTTTAAACGAGCCCAAACCGCTTTGGGAATTGCTCGAGTACCACTGCACCTACATCCGGTCGGTGCGGAACGGGTACGAGACCTGCGAAGCCACCGTCAAACTTCGCGTCGGCACCGAAGACATTTACACGGTGGCGGAAGGCGACGGTCCGGTGAACGCCCTGGATGCGGCGTTGCGCAAGGCGCTGGCACCGGTCTACCCGGATATCGAACGGGTGATGCTGGAAGATTACAAGGTGCGGATCATCGGCACCCACCTGGGGACGAGCTCGCGGACGCGGGTGTTGATCGACTCGACGGATCGCCACAACAGTTGGTGCACGGTCGGTGTGTCCGACAACATCATCGAGGCGAGTTGGCTTGCCCTTTGCGACAGCTACGAGTACCGGCTGAGGCAGGGTTAGGCCGCCCAAGGCGGTCTCAGCCCAGGTGTGGTTGCGCCGTGACCTTCTCGCGTTTGGGTTCGGTGTTCATGACCCTTGACCAGATCCAGCAGGTTTGTCGGGCCGTCCCTTTCCGGCGTTTTTATCTCGAGACCACGGGCGGGTCCCGGTACGAGATCGACAACCCAGACCGAATCTTTTTTGGGCCGGAACCGTACCGGACGATGGTGGTCTTTGACCGCGCAGGCCGGGTGCACTTGGTCAACGAGGGTCACGTGGCGTCGTTGGCGGTCACCGAGGCACCGGGCTAATAGGGGGGGGCTACCCGGAAGAGATCGCGTAGGTTATAAAGACACAGGACCCAACCATGGCGAGGAGGCCGACGACGAAGATGGCGTCGGCGATCTTGGCCAAGCGGACGCGTGCAGCGCGGTGTTGCGTCCGGATGGCCCCGTAGCTGGTGATGCAAGCCAGGAGGAACGTCAGGGCGTTGAAGACGAGCAGATCGTCCGCCAGCGTGTCTTCCTTCCGCAAGGTGATCACCACCCGGATCAGGCCGATGACGGTCAAGCAGACCCCGATCATCCCGGACGAAACTGCCAGGATTTGCACGCAGACCTGCATCTCCCGGTCTCCCTCTGCCGCGGCTTCTTCGACCGCGAGCGATGACGGTTTGGCCGCGTGACCGACGGCGGGGGGCTGGGAGTCAGGAGGCTTCATCGCGACGCGGCGGGGAAACGGGTGCGCACCATGGCGGAGAACGCCGAGCATAGTGCCCCAGCGCATCTGCGGGAAGCTCATTCGCGCCTGAGAAGCGAGTGCCGGGGCGGGTAGGGCTGCCACCGTACGAGAGCGTCGCAGGGTGGGAGGTGGCTTTCCGGTACCGGCGGGACGCCGGCGCTCCCCTGGGAGCGCGAGGCGACCAGCCCAGGGGAGCGCCGGCGGGCCCCCCCCCCCGGCCCCGCCCGGGGGCCCCTCCCCGCCCGCCGCAACGTCCACCCCCCCCCGCCC
>CAXUNV010000248.1:0-7038 GCA_964252355.1 uncultured Chthoniobacterales bacterium
CCTTCGCCCTGGCCCACGCGCGCGCCCGGGCGGCTGGCGGCCGGCTCGTCCTGCGCCTGGAGGACCTCGACCAGGCGCGCTGCCGGAAGGAGTTCGTCGGCGCCATCTACGAGGACCTGCGCTGGGCCGGGCTGCGCTGGGACGAGGGGCCGGACGTCGGCGGGCCGCACGCGCCTTACGTCCAGAGTGTGCGGGGGGCGCTCTACCTCGCCGCCCTGCGCCGGCTGGCGGCCGCCGGATGGGTCTACCCCTGCGCCTGCTCGCGCCTGGACATCGCCCGGGCGCTCTCTGCCCCGCACCCGGCGGAGCGTGGGCCGCTGTATCCAGGCACCTGCCGGACGTCGGGGCCGAGGCCGGTGGAGGACCCGGCGACCACGGGGGTGAACTGGCGTTTCCGCGTGCCGCCGGACGCGACGGTCACCTTCGCCGACGGCCGGCTCGGGCCGCAGACGCAGGTGGCCGGGCGGGACTTTGGGGACTTCGTCGTTTGGCGGCGCGACGGCTTCGCCGCTTACGAGTTGGCCGTGGTCGTGGACGACGCCGCGATGGGCATCACCGAGGTGGTCCGCGGCGAGGACCTCCTGGCTTCTACCGGCCAACAATTGCTGCTCTATGAAGCCCTCGCCCAGCGCCCGCCCGCCTTCTGGCACGCGCCCCTGGTGCGCGACGCCACCGGCCGGCGTTTGGCCAAGCGGGACAGGGCGCGCACCCTGCGGGCGTTGCGCGAGGCGGGTATCGCGCCAGAAAGCTTGGCCGCGCTGGCGGCCGCAGTCCGCGACGACTACCCCGAGGGACGGCGCTGAACCCGGTCGCATCCGCGCCAAGGACGCACTTTTGGAAACAGACCCGCGTCTCCGGGGAACTCATTCCTTGTCGTTGTCGGAATGGCGTTTGCCGGGTGTTTCACGTGCACGCCGATGCCGCCAAAGCGCCGGCGCCCGACGGCCGAAGACAAACCCGGGTTCGGCGCCACGGAGGCGTTCAGGAGTCGGCGTGGTGCGGAGTGGCTCCGGCGGGACGGCGGCGGCGCACCTCTTCGGGCGCACGCGGCCGGTAACTGGCGTTCGGCACCGTCCTCCAGCCGGTGCCGCCGTCGGTCACAATGAGCTGAGCGAAGCCGCCGGCGGTCCGCACGATGTCGAAATCCTGGCCGGCGTCGGACGGGTACGAGAACAGCGTGGCGAAGATCCCCGTGCCGACGTTCACGCTGCGATGGACGTGATACGGCGGCACGTAGACCAGGGTGCCGGGACGCATCTCCGAGGCACAAGCCTCACCCGACAACGTTTCCGTGAGCATCACCCCGTGACCTTCCACGCAGAAGTAGGTTTCGGGCCGGTCCGCCCGCCGGTGCAAATGCCCGCGCGTCATGAAGAACTCGTCACCGACCCGGCCCGGCTTGAGGACGCTCAGGCCGGTGATGAGGTCGTGGGAACCTTCCGTAAGCCGAAGTTCATCCACGCGGTAAGCCTCGGCGTTGCCGTCGCGCTCCGCCAAAGCCTGAAAAGCCCTTTCGTCAGCGTAGAGCCCATCCAGTTCGCGCAACGTTTTGACATAACGGCCAGTCCGCGGTTCTAAGGTGAGGGTTTCCCGATCGAGTCGGGTGAGGAATGGCGCCGTGGCTGGCGGGGAGAAGGGGGCCATCATTGCGCAAGATTGCCAAGATTGCGCAAGATTGCCAAGAGTTGGGGACGGCGGGAGGATCGTCTGCAAGGCTTCGCCACGCACGCCCTCGGCCGGTCGGGAATCGAAGGCGAGGCTCAAGCCCAGCCTGCCCATTTAGCCAGCAGCGTTGGCCAAATGGCGACCTCGCTGCCCGGTTCACCCATGCCCCAGCCGTGTCCCCCGCGTTGAAAGAGATGCAGCTCGGCACCGATGCCGGCCCTCCTAAGCGCGTCGAGGGTGAGCAGGCTGTTTTCGACCTGCGAGATGGGGTCATCCACGGCTTGTGCCAGGAAAACGGGCGGACATCCACCGCCGACCTGACGCTCCACCGAATACGCCGCGCAGGCCTCGGGTGAGGCGTTTGCGCCCAAAAGTTCTTTACAGGCGAAAGTGGTGTTCCACGGCGGCAGCATCGTCAGCACGGGGTAGAGTAGCCCGGCGAAGTCAGGGCGGGCGGACAAGCTGTCCGCCTCGTCGAGTGGCGCGTAAGGGTTCGCCGGCTGACCCACCGCAGTCATCCCCGCGAGGTGCGCGCCGGCAGAAAAGCCAATGACACCTACCCGGTTTGCGTCCAAGCCGAAGGGCTGCGCCATCGATCGTACAAGACGGACCGCACGTTGACCGTCGGCGAACGTGGCGCTCGCGGGCCAACCGTCGTGCGGGAGCCGATAAATCAGTTCAAAAGCCGTGACGCCGCGGGATTGCAGCCACTGTGCCGCCGGACCGCTCTCCGTGCCCGCCTCAATTTCGCGGTAGCCACCGCCGGCCATGAGTACCACCGATGCGCCATTGGGTGCGGCTGGGCGATGGACCAGCAGCCGCGGGTTGGCGACCCGCGAGATCTGGCCGTGTGCGCCGATCCGTTCCTGGGCCTCCGATGCCTCGCCACGGCCAAGTGGCGGCCCGGGCCAGAGCGGAATTACCTGAGGGCCGGGTCGCGCGGTCGCGCGAACCGTGGAGAGGAGCGCAAAGATCGGAACGGAACGAAGCAGTTGACGACGGCTCAACGGCATAAGGGTCCTTCTGTCTTGTCGGTCGCACCCGCGCCGGTCCCCCACCTTTGCGGTGAAGTCAGTGGTCGTATGCCTGCGTTTCCGGAAAAAGGTTGATGTCCCTGCTTAGGCCGAAGCCCTCTTCCAGCAGGTCCGCGGCACGGGAGAGCCCGTCGGTTTGGGCAATGGCCGCTTGGAGCCGGCGCGCGTTGGCGCGGTAGACGGGGGCGTTCAACACCTCCCTGATGAGGGTGGAGAGATGAAACGCGCTGAGCTTGTGCAGTGGGGCAACGATCCCGGTCCCCTTGTCCGCGATCCTCGCGGCGACCCCGGGTTGGTCGTTGGTCACCGGGATGGCCACCTGCGGTACGCCCTGGCTCAGGGCCTCCAAAACCGTGTTGAACCCCGCGTGGGTGACGCAAAGCGACGCTCTCTTTAAGAGTTCCAACTGGGGTGCGGTGTTGACCACGATCGCGTTGCTTGGCACTGGTCCGACGTCGTCCGGCCGGAGCAGGTTGCCCATGGCGAGCACGAGCTGCGTGCCAGGGAGCTTGGCGGCGGCTGACACGATGGTGCGAAAAACATGTCCGTCGCCCACCTGTATGCTTCCCATCGAGGCATAGACCATCGGCTCTCCGGTCAACCGATCCCAGGGGAACTCTACCGCCGGACGCCCATTCCCATCGTGGAACGGGCCGGCGTGGTGGAAGTGCTCGGGCCAATCGGCATTGTCGAAGTCGAATTCGCGAGGGCATTGGGTGATCCAGGGCAGGTTCGAGTAGAATGAGGAGGGGTCGTCCCAGTCGGCCTCGATGCCGGCCGCCTCCGCTTCGGCGATCAGCTCGGCGTTCAGCCGCCGCAACATTTCGGTAAACCGGGCGACGCCCCGACGGTTTATCTCGATCGCGGCCGGCACGTCCGCGTGCGTCCAGCCGTAGACGCAAAGCGGTGTGCGCCCGGAATAGTCGAAATGCAGGGCGTTGGCCAAAACGGCGTAGGGCAGCCCGAGGCGCTTGGGGATCGCCGCGCTGTAGAAATGGTAGTCGTCTAGGACGAGGGCCTCGATGCCGTGGGCGGGCAGCAACTTCGGAAACTCCTTCCACTTCACCTTCGACTCTTCCGCGATGAGCTCGCAGGTGAACCGCAGGCCTTCCTCGCCACTCAACCGACCTAACCTGCCTACGATCTCGGAAACCTTCTCAGGCTGGAAGGCTTTCCCGCCGAAGGGAATGAACGGCAGGCCGGCGGCGCGGGCGAGCGGTTCGGCCCTGGGCGCAGCGATCATCGCGACGTCGTGGCCGCGCGCTTGGAGCCGGCGGGCGACCGCGCTCGTCGGGTTGAAATGGCCGAGCGCCGGAGGACTGACAAAACCGATTCTCACACCGGCACCGGACCACGGGAATCGGGGGCTGCGGCGGTTTCTGTCCGAACTGCCGTGGTTGTTGCCTGAATCCGTGGACGGAACGAGGGAAAGTCGGCGGTGGCGGAGCACCACCGTCCCAAATCTTGGCAATCTTGCGCAATCGTGGGCAATCTTGGCAATGGCTCTCTCCCCAGACCTCTTTCTCGCCGTCGACGTCGGCACCGGCAGCGTGCGCGCGGCCCTGGTCGACCCCGATGGCGGCACCGTCGCGTTCCACGCGCAGGAGCACGAGCAGATCGTCCGGCGTCACGGCTGGTCGGAGCAGCGGCCTTCCGATTGGTGGGCAGGCACGGTGGCCTGCATCCGGGCCGTGCTCGGGCAGGTGGACGGGGCTGCGGAAAAGATCGCGGCGGTGGCCTGCTGCGGCCAGATGCACGGCACCGTCCTCCTGGACGGAACGGGTGAGCCGGCCGTGGATTATGCGCCGCTCTGGAACGACAAACGGACGCGCGATTTGGTGGACGAGTTTTCCCGTAACCACGATGCCGAGGCGCTCCTGCCGGTGACCGGCAACCCGCCCGCGGTGGCGTGGCCGGCGTTCAAACTTCTCTGGTTCAAACGGGACGAACCGGAGGCATACGCGCGGGCTGACGCCGTGCTCATCGCGAAGGATTACGTCAACTACCGGCTCACCGGGGAACGGGCGATCGACCATCCAGAGGCGTCGACCACTTACTTGTACGACGTCCGGACCCGCCGTTGGAGTGAGGAGATGCTGGCGCGGTTGGGGCTGGAAGCACGGTTGTTGCCGCCGCTGCGCGCCCCTACGGACGTGCTTGGACCGGTGACGCCGGCCGCGGCGCGCGCGACCGGCCTGCGGGCCGGGACGCCGGTGGCGGTCGGCGCCGGCGATTTTCCGGTGGCGTTGTTGGGTTCGGGCGTGCACCGCATAAAACTCGGGTCGGATTCGACCGGCACTTCCACGCTGATCACGCTGCAGGCGCCGGCGCCGGTGTTGGACCCCATCATCAGCAACGTCCTCGGCGTGGACGAAGGCTGGAGCGCGTTCACGATCTTGGACGCGGGCGGCGACGCGGTGCGTTGGGCCCGCCGGGCGTTCCATGACAACGCCGTTTCGCACGACGAGATCGCGCGCTTGGCGGCGGGGGCGCCCGCCGGGTGCGACGGGTTGGTGTTCCTGCCTTACCTAAATGGGGAACGCCTCGGGCCGCGCACGAATGCCCGGGCGCAATTTTTTGGTTTGAGCTACGCCCACGGGATGGGGCACCTGCACCGGGCGGTGCTTGAAGGGGTGGCGTTCGCGTCGCGGCGCAACCTGCGGCTCATGGAACGCCACGGAAACCGGATAGAATTCATGGTCGCGAGCGGCGGTGGCGCGAAGAACCGGTTGTGGTTGGAGATCAAGGCGAGCGTGTATCGCACGCCGATCCGCCGGACCCGCCACGAGGAGGCCGGGGTTTTGGGATGCGCGATGATCGCGGGGACGGCCGCTGAGCGGTTTACGTCGTTGGGAGACGCGGTGGCGCAATGGGTCAAAGAGGAGGAGGAAATCCTGCCCAACCCGGACTTGGTGGCGCGTTACGAACGGCTGGGGGCGTTGTTTGATGCGTTGTACGACGGGTCTGCGCCGTACGACGAGATGTTGGCGCGCGTCGTAGGGTGAAGGAATGGGCGCGGTGGCCGCCTCACCGTTTTGGCCTTTGTCATTTGGCCTTTGGCCTTCCGCGGCGCAACCTGAGCACGGCGCGAGGGTTTGCACCGGTGGTAGCGCGGTTTACAGGAACGAACTTGGCATGATTGGCAACCTTCACCTATCCCGACCATGAACGAACCGAAATCAGATGATCCCTCACGCTCGGACCGTGGCCTCTCCCGACGTAAGCTGCTGGCGACTTCCCTCGCGGCTGGCGCGGGTGTGCTGGCCGCCAGCCGCGCCAGGGCCGCCGACGAGGAGACGAGCGCGGCGGACACGCGCCCGCATCTGAACTTCAGCCTCGACGGCAAATCGGCCATCGTCACCGGCGCGGCGCGCGGCATCGGTCGAGCCATCGCTGTGGCCTTGGCCGCCGCTGGTGCGGACGTGATGGGGATCGACATTTGCGCGCCGCCCTGCCCCGGGCTCGATTACCCATCGGCGACCCGGGAGGAGCTCGACGAGACCGGTCGGTTGGTGGAGGCGCAAAAGCGGCGTTTCGTCGGCGTGGTGGCCGACATCCGCGATCTCCCGGCGCTGCGCGCGGCGGCTGAGCGCGCCCAACAGGAGTTCGGCAAGATCGACATCGTCGTGGCCAATGCGGCCATCCAGATCTATGGACCGTTGGCGGAGATCAACGACCAGCAGTGGCGCGATGTGATCGACGTGAACCTCACCGGGACCGCCAACACCATGCGCGCCGTCATCCCGCACATGATTCCGCGCAAGACGGGGCGCATCATCCTCATCTCTTCGGGCCAAGGCCGGCATGGCTTTAAGAACGGCTCGGGTTACTCGGCGTCGAAGTGGGGCATGATCGGCTTGATGAAGTCGGCCGCCCTGGAGTTGGGCGAACACCAGATCACAGTCAACACCGTCGAGCCGGGGTTGGTGGACACGCCGCTGACGCGGAATGCCGGGCGTTGGAACCTGGCGCTGCAAGAGGCTGGCAAACCACCGGAAGGCGACCACCCCAAGGAGGCGGACGTGATCGCCGCGCGCCTGCCCCAGTCGGTGATGAAAATCCCGTGGATGCAACCCGACGAGGTCGCGCCGGCGGTCGTGTTCCTGGCGAGCGACGCGGCCAACCGGGTCACGGGCGCGACGTACGACGCCACCGCCGGCGATAGCGCGCGTTACACCGCGTGAGAGGCGTTCCTAGTTTCTGGTCTTTTGTCCCTGGTCTCTGGTTGGGGAACGGGGAGTTAGGCGTTTGGCGTTGACGGCGGCCACCACCAGGGATTGGTAGGGCAAGAGGTGTCTTGCGAGACCCGCCCGCAACCCCGCCCGAACCGGTGCGGGCG
>CAXUNV010000249.1:0-7034 GCA_964252355.1 uncultured Chthoniobacterales bacterium
GCTTCCAAAGCTGGGCGAGGGCGCCGCGGAGTACCGTCCGGTCGAGCCGCGCGCGGCGCGCTCTCATTTGCTCGATGGGCAGCTCCTCGATTGGGAGGGGCCGCTTTCCGACGTCAGCTCTCCGGTGTGCCTGCGCGGCGCGGACGGCGCGCTCCGCCGACCGGTGCTCGGCCGCGTGCCCAGGATGGACGCCGCCGCGGGCTTGCGGGCCCTGGACGCCGCGGCGCGCGCCTGGGACCACGGGCGGGGACCCTGGCCGACCATGGGCATTTCCGCGCGGATCGCGGCGGTGGAGGCGTTCGTCGAAGGGATGCTGCGCGTGCGTGAGGAGGTGGTCACCCTCATGATGTGGGAAGTCGGCAAAACGCTTGGGGACAGCCGCAAGGAGTTCGACCGCACGGTCGACTACATCCGCCAAACGTTGGCGGCGCTTAGGGAAGCGGACCGCAGCCAAGCGCGCCTTGCCACCCACGGCGGCATCCTGGCGCAGGTGCGGCGCGCGCCTCTGGGTGTCTGCTTGGCCATGGGACCGTTCAATTACCCGCTCAACGAGGCGTACACGACCTTGTTCCCCGCCCTCCTCATGGGCAACACCGCCGTGGTCAAACCGCCTCGGCACGGCGTCTTGCTCCACCAAGCCTTGCTGGGGGCTTTCGCCAGCAGCTTTCCCCCGGGGGTGGTCAACTTCATCTACGGCCGCGGGACGGAGATCATCTCGCCGATCATGGGGAGTGGCCGGGTCGATGTGTTGGCTTTCATCGGTTCCAGCCGCGCGGCCGACGCCCTGAAACGTCAGCACCCCAAACCGCATCAGCTACGGTCGATCCTGGGGCTCGACGCAAAGAACCCGGCCCTCGTCATGCCCGATGCCGACTTGGACGTCGCGGTGGGCGAATGCCTCGACGGCGCCCTCAGCTTTAACGGCCAGCGTTGCACGGCGTTGAAGCTGCTTTTCGTCCATGCGTCGGTGCTGGACGACTTTCTCCGGCGATTTTGCGCCGCCGTCGACGCGCTTCCTGCCGGCATGCCGTGGCAACCCGGCGTCAAGCTCACGCCGATGCCCGAGCCGGACAAGGTGGGGAGGATGCGGGCTTACGTCGAGGATGCCGTCGCCCACGGCGCGCGCGTGGTCAACGAGAGCGGTGGGGTCGCGTGCGAGACGCTTTACCGGCCGGCCGTGGTCTGTCCGGTGCTACCCGGCGCGCGGCTTTACACCGAAGAACATTTTGGACCACTCGTGCCGGTCTGCCCATACCACGATGAGACCGAGTTCTTAGACTTCGTGGCGGCTTCCAACTACGGCCAGCAGGTCAGCCTTTTCTCGTCCGACCCAGGCCGACTTGGCCGCTTGATCGACCCCCTGGCCAACCAGGTTTGCCGAATCAACCTCAACGCCCAATGCCAACGCGGACCGGACACCCTGCCTTTCACCGGGCGCAAGGATTCGGCGGAAGGCACGCTCTCCATTACCGATGCGTTGCGCTCCTTTTCCATTCGCTCGTTGGTCGCCGCACGCGTCGAAAGCCGCGGCTTGATCGAGGAGATCGTGGCCCGACGGCAATCGAAATTCCTGCACGCGAACCCCGTCCCATAAAGCGCTGTCACCCGTCGCCAGACGTCGTCCTAACCCTGCCCGAAACGCACTCGCCCGCGAGAGCCGAGGTGAGACCAACGTACAAACCCCAAACGGATCATGATGGACTTATCAACAGAATACTTGGGCCTAGAATTACGATCGCCCTTGGTGCCGTCCGCCTCACCGTTGAGCGAACGTTTTGATTACCTCAGGAGAATGGAGGACGCCGGTGCCGGCGCCGTGGTGTTGCACTCCTTGTTTGAAGAACCGATCCGCCAAGGCGAGCGACACCTTGACCCCGGTCCACCCCGGGCGGACGACCGTTCCATGGAAGCGCTGCGTGACCTGCATCGGGTGGGTGCCGCGGCTTGGCGTCCCGAAGACTATCTGGCCGAAATCGCGGCGGCCAAACGAGCGCTGGCCATTCCCGTCATCGCCAGCCTCAACGGGGCCACCCCAGGCGGTTGGACCCGTTACGCGGCGGAGATCGAGCAGGCCGGAGCGGATGCGTTGGAACTCAACATCTATTGGATACCGACGGAATTGACGCTCAGCGGCGCGGAGGTGGAGAAACGCTACCTTGAGATTGTCGGCAGCATCACCTCCGCCGTGCACATCCCGGTGGCCGTCAAACTGAGCCCGTTCTTCAGCAACTTTGCCAACATGGCGCAACGACTGGTCGGGGCCGGCGCCCGGGGTTTGGTGCTGTTCAACCGTTTCTATCAACCCGACGTTGATCCTGAAGCTGGCACGGTCAAACCCGAAGTTCTCTTAAGCACGCCGGCAGCCATGCGCCTCCCCTTGCGTTGGATCGCCATCCTGCAAGGCCGGATCCCGGCGTCCTTGGCCGCCACCGGCGGCATCCATGAGGCGACGGACGTCGTCAAAATGCTCATGGTCGGCGCTGACGTCACGATGCTCTGCTCGGTCCTGCTACGCAAAGGCATTGACCACCTGCGCACCCTGGAGTGTGACCTTTGCGAGTGGCTGGAGGCGCACGGGCAAACGTCCGTCAAGCGACTCAGGGGACGCTTAAGCCAGGCGAACGCCCCGGATCCGAGCGTCTTCGAACGGGTGCAATACGTGCGCGCCATCGCAACCTCTTGGAAAGGATCTCCGGATTAGGTGTGGAGGCAACCGGTGAAGGCATCGATAAAAGGCGCGGCGACCACGATGCGCAGGCCCGCCTCGGAACCGCGGCAGACCCGCCGGCGCCTGGCCGGGGCGGTCGGTCGTGCATGGCCGTGAAGAAGATTGAAATCTGCGCGCCGTTGCGCCTCCTGGAACCGCTGCGCGCCGAGCTGGCCGCCGCCGGCGTGCGGCCTGTTTGATGCCGCCGTTCCGTTCACCTTCGAGGGTGCGCGAAGGGCACCCAACGTCACCCGTGGTAAAGTGGAGCTGTTGTTGTCGGATCGTTTGGCGACGCGAGCGGTCGAAGTGGTCAGCCAACTGCGGCACCTGCACGGCTCCAAAACCTCCTCCGGGCACCTCCCCATCCTGGACGTGAAGAGCAGCCACCGCTTCGGCCCGCTTCAACCGCCCGTCCGCCGGCGTCCCGCGCCTCATTCCACCCGCAAGTCCGCCGCCGAAGCTTGGGGACGGTGGGGCTGCATCGACTCCCCGGCCGCGTGCTGTCCCTTGCGTGTCAGCACGGCCACCGCGATCAAGCTGGCGTGGAACACCACGCCCACGCCGAGCACGGCGCTGCCGTGCACCGGGCCGATGGCGGCGTGATCCCAAAGTTCGTCGAACGACTGGATCGGGATCGGGTGGATGCAGATCTTGGTCGCGTAACTGAGCGCTTGGACGGCGAACAGGGCCAAATAATTGCGCCGCAACCGGAGCCCCATGGCTTCTAGAAAACCGATGCGAAAACGGAGGCGGTCGTAATCGCTGGCCAGCTTTTCGTTCCAACCGTCGTCGACGCGCACCCCTTGGCCGCGCAGGAGCGGCCCGTACATCGACACCTCCATGATCCGGACGCGCGTACCCCAGACGTTGAAGTAGCGGTACCGGCGCGCTTCGATTGCCAGAAACACCAAGTCCAAGAGTGCCACCAAGACGAGCGGCAGGGGCGAGTTTCCGGCGCTGCTGAAAACCAGCGAGAGCGCGATGCCGGTGGTCACCACGGCCCAGTTAAACGTCGTGTCGAGGCGCGTGCGCCAGACGGTGCTGCGGTACACCTCCGCCCGGTAGAGGTGGGCGAGCATGCCCAGTTCGGCCGCGTTGAACGGTGGCTCTGGACGGGCCTTATCGATGGGGGTCTCCGGTGGCAGGGGGCGACGGCCACGACCGCTCGCAGTTCAGGGGGAGAGCACCGACGGGCCAAGGCACCGTATAAAGGACGGCCGGCCGCCGTGTCAATGGGCTTGGTGGCGATCCGCCGGCGAACCGTCGCGCAGCCTCGCCGCGATCTCGGCGGGCGTCAGCCCATCGGCCGGATCGTATGGCTCGTAATGCCGGTCGTGGTAGCGTCCGAACGCAAGCAGTTCTTTGCCGTAGCCTTTCCGGATCACCGCGCCGTCGATGCGACGCTCCATGCGAGTTTCCAGGTACGGGATGAGCCGGTAAAGGGAAGAAAGCACGCCGTCGAGAAGCGGTCCGTGTCGCCGATCCTCTTCCGCGTGGCAAAGTTCGTGCGCCAGCACCCCGATGGTCGCCCGGCGCCCCATGCGGATGGCGTCCTCCCGACTGACGTCAAGGTGGATTTCGCGGCCGCATAGCCCGACCGCCATCACGCAATCGTCGCTGTCGATCATCTCGAGCTTTACCGTCATGCCGCGCAAGCCCGGGAAGGACCGCGAGATCATCGCCTCGGCCAGCGTCAAGAGGCTGGCTGCGTCCATCCGGTCCGTCGGATTTTTCGGCTTCACCCCAGACTTTGCGTCATGGTCCCCATCGTCTGCGACATCTTCCCGAGTTCCTGGCGTTGCGTCATCGCCTCCCGCTTCTCCTCCGCCATCTTCGCCGGGTCGAGCCATTCGCAAAAACCTTCGTAGATGGCTTCGCTGACCTCCGTCAGGCGGAGTTGGATGGCGTCCATGTACTCGTGCAACCCGAAGTCAAAGATCTCCGAAATCGTCACGAACGAAAGGTCGGCCAGGAGTTTCCCGGAAAGGCGCTCCGCCTCGACCCGGTACGAAAAGTCTGCGCGTTCGGCACCGGTGATCTGGTGCAGGGAGTAGTCCAGGAAATCAGCGCAGAACCGGATGGAACGCGGAAAGTCGGGGTCTTTGATCAGAAACTCAGCCACCTTCCAAGGCCGGACGGTCCCTTGGTAATGTTTGCGGTAAGGCTCGAGCGCGCTGCAGGACCGGAGCACCGCCTGCCATTGGATGGTGTCGACGTTGCCGCCCACCTCTTCACCGTGCGGGAGGAGGATGTGGTACTTGATGTCGAGGATGCGCGAAGTGCGGTCGGCGCGTTCCAAAAACTTGCCCATTTGGATGAAGTCCCAGCCGTCGTCGTGCGCCATGGTGGCGTCGGCGATGCCTTGGAAGAGCTGGCAACCTTCCAAGACCCACTTGAAGAATTCGTAGGAGCTTGAGTGGAACAGCTTTTCGGCTTCGCCGGAACGGAACCGCAGGTACATGCGGTTGAGCTGTTCCCACATCTCCGCCGAAATCTGCTCGCGCACGGTGCGCGCGTTTTCTCGGGCGATGGAAAAGCAGGAAAGGATGGAGTTGGGGTTGCGCGGCGCGAACGTCACGAAGTCGACCACGGCGTCGCCGGTGAGGTCCGGGTAGAGCTCCTGGAACAGTTTGGTGTCCTCCAAGGAGAAGATGATCGATTCCCAGTGCTGATGGCTGCTCACGTTGTTGAGCATCTGGGCGTCGAGCATGAGCTGAAGGTTGACGTCGAGCATGCGCGCGTTGTTCTCGGCGCGTTCGACGTAACGGCTCAACCAATAGAGGGCGTCGGCAACTCGGGAAAGCATGGGGACTAAGTGCGCTAGGCGGGGGGGATGGACGTGAGCACGGGCAGCGGGCGGTGGACCGGCGTCACTCGTTCAGGACCCAGGTGTCTTTGCTGCCGCCACCTTGGGAAGAGTTGACCACGAGCGAACCTTTGCGGAGGGCGACCCGGGTCAAACCACCCGGAATGATCGTCACCTTTTCTCCGTACAGGATGTAAGGACGAAGGTCGATGTGGCGCCCCTCGACTTTGCCGTCGCACCAAGCGGGTGACCGGGAGAGGCTGATCACCGGTTGGGCGATGTAGTTGCGCGGGTTGGCCCGGATGGCGTCTGCGAAACGCGCCCGCTCCTCGGCGGTGGCGTACGGTCCCATCAACATGCCGTAGCCGCCGCTCTCGTTCGCAGATTTCACCACCAATTGGTCGAGGTGCTCCAAGATGTACGCCCGGTCGGCGTCGTGCGACGAGAGGTACGTCTCGACGTTGGGCAGGATCGGGTCCTGGTCGAGGTAGTAACGGATCATCTTCGGGACGAAGTGGTACATCACCTTGTCGTCGGCCACGCCGGTGCCGAGCGCGTTGGCCAAGCTGACGTTGCCCTTGCGGTGGACATCCACGATGCCGGGAACGCCAAGGACGGAGTCTTTCCGGAAGACTTGCGGATCCAAGAAATCGTCGTCGATGCGGCGATAGATGACGTCGACGCGTTGTAGGCCGCGCGTCGTCTTCATCCAAACCCGGTCGTCCTGCACGACGAGGTCGGCGCCGCCCACGATCTCGATCCCCATGGTGCGGGCGAGGAACGAATGCTCGAAATAGGCGG
Organism: uncultured Chthoniobacterales bacterium; assembly: GCA_964252355.1. GTDB lineage: Bacteria > Verrucomicrobiota > Verrucomicrobiia > Chthoniobacterales > JAFAMB01 > CAXUNV01. Next base: position 6,315 of record CAXUNV010000249.1, read on the forward strand.
AGTTGTAGATGCCTGGGGTCAACAGCACCACGGTCGGGTCCGTCACGCCCGCCGGGGCCACGTACCGCAACAGGCTGAGCAGTTCGGGGCAGTAAGCGTCGACCGGCCGCACCAAATGGCGCGAGAAGAGGTTGGGGAAAACCCGCTTCATCGCCTGCCGGTTTTCGAGCAGGTAAGAGGCGCCCGAGGGGCAACGGCCGTTGTCCTCCAGCACCAGGTAGCGCCCATCGGCGTCGCGGATCAGGTCGGTGCCGCAGATGTGGACGTAGATGTCTTTCGGCACCGACAAGCCGACCAGTTCCGGGCGATAATGCGCCGCGCTCTGCACGATATCGGTCGGGATGACTCCATCGCGCAAGATGTGGCCTTCGTGGTAGACGTCGCGGAGAAACAGGTTCAACGCCGTGATTCGCTGGGTGAGACCGCGTTCGATCACGTCCCATTCGGCGGCCGGGATGATTCTCGGGATCAGGTCGAAGGGGAAGATGCGTTCCGTCCCTTGGTCGTCGTTGTAGACGGTAAACGTGATGCCTTGGGTCAGGAACGAGCTCTCCGCCACCGTCCGCTTGCGGCTCATGTCGTCCCGCGTCATTTCGGTGATCCGATCGTAAAGGCGCTGGTAATGATTACGGACGGCGCCCTCCCGCTCGAACATCTCGTCGTAGAACGCGCCTAAGTCGTACTCTCGGAAGAGATCCAGCATGGTTCTAAAGATAGGGG
>CAXUNV010000250.1:0-7027 GCA_964252355.1 uncultured Chthoniobacterales bacterium
GCCTGTGATGGGGCGTTAACACCAACCTGCAGAACCGGGCAGCCAGCCGATGCTTGGCACCGCTGCGGATTGGAGGGTACCGATGCGTAAAGACCCGGACGGCATGCGGAGGCATCTGAGCGCTGGCTCAGACCGGCCCGCACACCTCTTCAGGCGATGGCTGCCCGGTGGGGCGGACCGGCTCTTCGCCCCACTGCAGGCAGGGTGGCCGCTTCCGAGGTGGGTCGTCGACGTAACGGCGACCGCACGGCCCTCACCCGACGGGGTTTTTGGGCGGTTGACCCGATAAAACCCTGACGATCTCCTCCGCGGCGCTCCGGCGCAGCTGCTCGTTGCTCTCCTCGGAGTACCACGCGACGTGCGGGCTCAGCACGACGTTATCCAACGAGAGGTACTCGGCCGGAACGTGCGGCTCGTCCTCAAACACATCTAAGCCAGCGCCAGCCACCTCGCCGCTCCGGAGTGCCCGACCGAGCGCCGGCCCGTCGATCAAAGCGCCCCGGCTGACGTTGATGACGATCGGGCGGCGCCTCATTTGCGCGATCGCCGCGTTGCCGATCAGATGGCGGTTTTCGTCGGTCAACGGCAAATGCAGGCTGATGACGTCAGCCGTTTCCAAGATCTCCTGCAGCGTCCCTGCAGGAATGCCTTTGGCCAGATATTGGTCAGGAGTCAGGAGCGGGTCAAACGCCACGACGTCGCGGACGAACGGCTGGATGCCGCGCGCGAACGCCGTTCCGATTCGACCCAACCCGAGTACGCCCACGCGCAGCGTGCTCAGGCGACGGATGGGCCTCGGAAGGAGATGACCCCACGCGCCGTTTCGGACGTTGCGATCGTAGGAGAAAAGCTGGCGATGGAGCGCGAAGAAGAGGGCATGCGCATGGTTGGCCACTTCCTCGGTCCCGTAATCCGGCACGTTGCAGACCAGGATTCCGCACTCTCGGCAAGCGGGGACGTCCACGACGTCGTACCCCACCCCGAGGCGGACGACGACCTTGCAACGGCGCAGCCCGTGCGCAACGCGGGCGCTGATCGGATCCTGCACCGTGAGGACCGCGTCGGCCTCCTTCGCCGCCTCGATCGTCTCGGACTCGCTGCGCACGGCGCAGGAGACCAGTTCGAGGCCGGCCCTGGTCAAGAGTTCCCTCTCCAAAGAGAGATCCGGGTACGGCGGATTTAGGTAAACGACGGCCATGAGCTTTACTCTCCCAAGTTGGGCGAACGGTCCATCCGCACCCGCGGGAAAGGGACGCGAAGAAGCTAGCGCCAAAACCGCCGCCACGCAGCCGAGCGTCGTCACCGCGGTGACCCCGGTGGCCGCTCTGCACCGCGAACTGCCGGACGAGCACCCTGCGGACGCCTCCGCCCGCTCAGCCGAGCCCCTCATCGGCCAGGAGGTGGCGGCGGACCCGTTCCAAACCCTCTTCCGCCCGCGGTTCGCCCAGTTCGCGAAGGAAACGCGATGCGAGAGCCACCGCCACCTCTTCCTCCTCGATGGCATATCCGGCAACGCCCGCACGCTGCAGCGGACCGACCTCTTGGAGGAAGCGGGCTCGGGCAAAAACCTTCAGGCCCGGGTTGCAGGCCAGCGCCTCTCGGATGATCACGTCGCGCGTTGCCGAGTCGGGCACGGTCACCAACAGATATCGCGCCGTCGCCACCCCCGCCGCTTCCAGGATCGTGCGCCGCGTGGCGTCCCCGTGGATGGCCGGAATGCCACGGGCACGCAGGGTCTGCACGGAGCTGAGATTCATTTCGATGACGACCGGGCGAATGGCGAACGCTTCCAACCTGCGGCAAAGCACCCGGCCGGCGGGGCCAAATCCGACGAGCACCGCCCCGACGCTGTCCGCTTCAAAAAGGGCGGCTTCCACCGGACTGCCCGGTGAGGCGCGTCGTTTGGCATCGAGCTGCCGCGCCAACGGTTCGGTGCCGGCGAGGATCAACGGGTTCAGGGCGATCGACGCCACCGCCGTGGCCACCAGCAAGCTGCTGGCCGGCTCGGGCAACAACCGGAACCGGGTCGCCAAATCGGAGAGGATGAAGGAAAACTCGCCGATTTGCCCCAACGCCGCACCCACGGTCAGCGCCACGCCCACGGGCCTTCCAAAAAGGAGCACCAAACCGGTCGCAATGAGCGGCTTGCCCAAGAGGACGACGGACAGCAGCGCCAACGCCGGCCCCGGTTCCCGCCAGACCGTCGCCAAATCCAGGCGCATGCCGATCGAGACGAAGAACAACACCGCGAACGCGTCGCGCAAAGGCAGCGCGTCGGCCGCGGCCCGGTGACTTACGTCGGACTGGCCGACGACCAGACCAGCCAAAAAGGCGCCCAAGGCCACCGAAACCTGCAGGAAGACCGCGGCACCCGTCGCGATGCCGAGCGCGATGCTCAGGACCGATAAGGTGAAAAGTTCGCGCGATCGGGTTTCGGCAACCCAGTATAGGGCGCGCGGCAGCACGAGGCGACCGAACCCGAGGGTCAGCGCAACCAGCACGGCCATCTTGAGAAGGGCCAACCCGCCCGACCCGGCCACCTGCTGCCAACCTCCCGCGTGTCCCGTCGGGGCCAACGCAGGTAACAAGACGACGATGAGGACGGTGAGGGCGTCTTCCAGCACCAACCACCCCACGGCGGTTTGGCCCGCTTCGTTGCCAAAACCTCCGCGGCTCTCCAGCGAACGCACCAACACCACGGTGCTCGCCACCGACGCCGCCAAGCCCAAGATGACGGCCGCACCCCACCCCCAGCCGAACTCGACGAAGATGGCGGCCACCAGCGCGGTCGTGATGGCCACTTGCAGCAGGGCACCGGGCAGGGCGACCCGCTGCACGCGGCGCAGGTCGGCAACGTGGAACTCGAGACCGACGCCGAACATCAGCAAAATAATGCCGATCTCGGCAAACTGCTCGGCGACATGCACGTCGGCGTCGAACCCCGGCGTCCGGGGGCCCACGACAACTCCCGCCAGCAGGTAACCGACGATGGGCGACACGCGGAGCCGGTGGCAAACCGCCCCAAGCACCACCGCGAACAGGAGACCGCACGTCAGGGTGAGCAAGATTGGCGCGTCCGGCATGCGCGAGACCATAGCAAATCACCAATCGCAAATTGCAGATGAACGGAGCGCCCGGCGCAAACCTGAGGGCAGGTTTGCAGGCGGCACGTCCGGATTCTCTCTACCGAGAGAGTGGCCGACGGCGGTTGTCCCGTTGGCGATCGGCGTCGGCGATGGCGCGAAGCGCCTAGTGCGCTCCCGCCAATTCCTTCGGGACCACACGGCTGGCCTTCTTGAACATAAAGACCAGAGGGACCAACACCAGACAGGCCAGCACCAGCGTCCGGAACTGCTCGACGTACGCCCAAAGGCCCGCCTGCTGCTGCAACGTCCGGTAGATCACGCCATAGGCTTGGTCGTGGGCGCTCGGCCCGGCACCTTGCATCGCCAGCGAACCTTGCAACGCCCCGAGCCGATCGCGGAACGGTGCATCGTACGGCGTGAGATGGCCGACCAGCAGCGCTTGGTGAGCCTGCGTGCCGCGCGTCACCAACGTGGTGATCACCGAAATACCGACCGATCCGCCCAGGTTGCGCAACAGGCTTGTCAGACCCGTGGCGTCACCCATGTTCTGGCGCGGCACCGTCGCCATGGAATAAGTGCTCATCGGCACAAACAAAGAGGTGACGGCAAAGCCGCTCAAAACGATCGGAAAAAGCAGGTTACCCGGAGCCACGGCCAGATTGATGCTCCCCAAGAGGTACATGGAAAACGCCAACAGGCAGGCGCCCTGGGCCATCCACGCCCGGCCGTCGAACCTTCCGAGGATCCGGCCCGCCAGGATGCTGCCAAGGATCGCGCCGAAGCCGCGCGGGCTCATCACCAGACCGGACTGCAAAGCCGGGTAACCGAGCAAACCTTGGAGGAATTGCGGCAGCACCGCAGTGGTTCCAAAGAGAATGCCGCCCACCGTGAGGTTAAGCATCGCACCGATCGCCAAGTTGCGGTCGAGGAGCACCCGCAGGTTGACGATGGGGTTGAGCGCCCGCAACTCCCACACCAGAAACGCGATGAAGAAGATGATCGCCCCGGCCGCCAACACCCGGATGAACCCCGACGAGAACCAATCCTCGTCTTGACCCTTGTCCAAAAAGATCTGCAGGCAGGAGATCCAGAGCGTCAGCAAACCGAACCCGACGTAATCGATCCGGCCCGGCTTGGACGCTTTCAGGTAAGGCGGATCTTCCAGAAACAAGTAGCAGAGGGCCGTGGCCAAGATCCCGATGGGCAGGTTGATGTAGAACGCCCATCGCCAAGTGAGGTTGTCGGTCATCCAACCGCCCAACGTCGGCCCAAGGATGGGCGCAACGACGACGCCCAAAGCGTAGACAGACATCGCCGAACCGCGCTTCTCGGGGGGAAACGTCTCCAGCAAAATGGCTTGCGCAATCGGTTGCAACGCTCCGCCCCCGGCGCCTTGGAGAACGCGTGCCAAGATGAGCATGCCGAGGCTGTTGGCCAAGCCGCACAATGCGGACGCGACGGTGAAAATGCCGATGCAGGTGATCAGGAACCGCCGCCGCCCGAAAAACCGACCGAGCCATCCGGTGGCAGGCAGCACCACGGCATTGGAAACCAAGTAACTCGTCAGCACCCAGGTCGCTTCGTCCCGGCTGGCTGAGAGGTTACCTGCGATGTGATCGAGGGCCACGTTCGCCACGGAAGTGTCGAGCACCTCCATGAACGTTGCCGCCATCACCGCCCCGGCAATCAGCCACGGGTTTGCCCGTGGACGCCATTCCCCTGCGTCTGCCACACTCATTTTCGGCAAACTCAGGCCTGCGCCTTCGTGCGCTTCGGCCGGCTACGCAGCCAGAGCACCAGCCCCACGCCCGCCAAGGCGCACGCCGCCGTTACCCCCAGCGAGAGCGGCGTGTAATGGTAGGTTCCAATCGTCACGCGGGGTACCGCGGACTCACCCGGCCCAAGCGGCAACCCCGTCTCGGGAACAGCGTCGAACACGATCTTCACCGGCACTCGCTGCACCACTTTGACGTAGTTGCCGGTGGCGTTTTCCGGCGGCAGCAAGCTGAAGCGGGCGCCGCTACCTGCCTGGATGCTGTCCACGTGGCCTGAGAACTTCTGGCCCGGCAAGGCGTCGACCTTGATCTCGACCGGCTGACCCGGCCGCATTGCGCCGATTTGGTTTTCCTTGAAATTGGCCGTCACCCACAGGTCCCTCGGCACCAGGGCGAAAAGCGTTTGGCCGGCCTGCACGTAGTTTCCCGGCTCAACCGACTTGCGCGTGACCCGGCCCTCTGCCGGCGCGCGGACCTCCGCGTATGACTCATTGAGGCGGGCGGTCTGCAGGTTCGCGTCAGATTCGGCGGTTTGTGCCCGCACGCTGTTGGCGAGCGCTAAATAGGTGTTGATCCGGGCGCGTGCCTCCGCAACCTGGGCTTCGTCGCTGGTCACCTTTTTCAAACTGGCCTGCAGCGTGGCCTGGGCACCCTGATCTGAAGCGCGCGCCGCGTCCAAGTCTTGGGGCGACACCACGTGTGAGGCGGAGAGCTCTTGGATGCGGCGCAAGTCTTTCGTGGCTTTGTCGGCCTGTGCCCGGGAGGCGTCCGCGGCCGCCCGGTCCGACTCAGTCGTGGCCTCCAGCGTGCGGACGTGCGCCTGCGCCTCCTCGATGGTCGCCTGCACCGCGCCCACCTGGGCAAAGACGCTCTCGCGCGCTGCCACCTTCTGCTGGCTCGCCGCTTGGAAATCCCGCGGGTCCAAAGTCACGACGACCTCGCCCTGGTGAACGGTTTGGTTGTCGTTGACCGCAACCCGGTCAACCCGGCCGGCTACCTTCGGGGCGACGTTGATGATGTGCCCGTCCACGAACGCGTCGTCCGTGCTCTGGTACACCTGCCCCAGAGTGTAAAAGTGCAGGGCGGCCCCTGACGCACCCGCCACGACGAGCAGGAGCGCCGCCGTCAGCCCAAAGCCGCGTCTCGCTTTTGGCAATCCCGCGTCCGGCCCCACCGGCGGCCGCGGCCGAACGGGCGATTTGCGAACCGGCGTTTCTACTAATTCAGCCTGTGATGCCATGACGGTCCCGTTTTAAAAAGGTCGCGGTGTCTCCACGCCGCGCACGAACGTTTCAACCAAGGTTTCCAAGTACAACTCTGGGGGAGAACTGGTGGCGCCGAAAACTGCCCAACGGAGGACCGCGCTTTGCAGTGCGTCCCGCAACACCTCCACCGCGCAGACCGGGTTGACGTCCGGCCGGATCGTTCCGCGACGCTGGGAGTCGCGCACCCAGTTGGCCATGGCCGCCTTGAGAGGCTGCACCGCTTCAATGATGGCGACTTGCACGTCCTTGGGCAGCAAACGCCCTTCCCCGATGATGGCGCGGGTCAGTGCTGCGCGCCGCTCCACCACCCCGACGTAGACCCGGGCGTAATGAGCCACGGAACCACGGAGATCCCCACCATCCCACGGCTGGTTGCGCACCATTTCCGCCTCCGTTTGGATGGCGTCGATGATGGTGGCCCGCAGCAGGTCTGACCGGCTCCGGAAATGCCGGAACAAGGTGACTTCGTTGACGCCGGCGCGGTGCGCGATGCCGCGGGTGGTCGCGGCTTGAAACCCGCGCTCGCCAAACTCTTCGGCTGCCGCGCGCAACAACTTCTGGCGTGTCGCCGTGACACCTGCACCGGAAGCCGCTTCGGTCGGCAGTTCGACGGTCGCTGAGGCGTGCCTTTGCATGCAAGTATTTACTTGCATGCGGGCGGAAATGCAAGCGGTCACTTGCACAATGTCGCGGCCTTGTCCGCATTGCGGGTTGCGGGTTGCGAGAAGGGTTTGAACTTGCGGGCGACCCGGTGGGGCGAAAACCCGGCCCGCGCCCAGCGGCAGCCACCCTGGTGCATGACCGCGGGGCGGTTTGAGCCGGCCCGAGCGGTCCTGCCACGATTTTTGACCTGCGGAGCCGCCGCAGCCTCGCAACTTCTCCGGATCCAGCCGTCCCCATG
>CAXUNV010000251.1:0-7002 GCA_964252355.1 uncultured Chthoniobacterales bacterium
CATCACCGTGCCCTTGGGGTCAAAGCCGGAGTAAATGGTTATGCCGCGGCCGCCGTTCTCCAGATCGGCGACGCACCGCTCCAGAGCGGAGCGCGTTGGGTTGACGCTGCGGGCGTAGTCGTAGCCGCGGTGGACGCCCGGGCTTTCCTGCACGTACGTCGAGGTCTGGTAGATCGGCGTCATGATCGCGCCGGTGGTGGGGTCGGGCGTTTGCCCGGCGTGGATGACGCGGGTGGCGAAGCCGAGGCGGTCCGGGGTGGTGTCCATGTCAAACCTTGCGGCGCAGGTGGTTTAGCAGGTCCATGCGGGTGATGAGCCCGATGAAGTCGTTCCCTGCCGTCACGACCGCCACCTTGCCCTCGTTGAGCACCCGGCGCACGTCCGTCACGCCCGCCGTCACCGGGAGCGTCTCGACGCGGTCAGTCATGGCTTGGCTGACGGCATCACGGAACGAACCTGGCCCGTCTTGGACCCGCTCCAACAGATCCGACTCGTCCACCAAGCCGACCAACCGCCCGTCGTCGAGCACCGGCAGTTGCGACACGTCGGCGATCCGCATCCGGTTGAACGCGGTGAGCAGGGTGTCGGTCGGTCCGACCGCGACGACGGTGCCATCTTGCACGTTGCGGGGAATTAGGTCGCGGAGGTCACCCTGACGCGTGCGCGGCAGGAAGCCGCCGTCCGCCATCCACTGGTCGTTGTACATCTTGGAAAGGTATTTGTTGCCGCTGTCGCAAGCGAACGTGACCACCCGTTTGGGCGCCCGCTGTTCCCGGCAGAACCGCAGGGCCGCCGCGAAGAGCGTGCCCGAGGACGAACCGCCGAAGATCCCTTCCCGATGCAGCATCTCGCGAGCGGCGTGAAAGCTTTCGGCGTCAGACACCGTGTACGCTTTTTGGACCCGTGAGAAGTCGGCGATGTCCGGCAGAAAATCTTCGCCGATCCCCTCGACCAGCCACGAACCCGCTTTGCCGATCTTATGCTCGCGCACGTACCCGGTTAGGATGGAGCCTTCGGGATCGGCCAGCACGATCTGGCAGTCGGGCGCCACGCGGGCGAAATAGCGGCTTAACCCGGTGAGGGTACCGCTCGAACCGACGCCCACCACGACGGCGTCGACCCGGCCGCCCATCTGTTCCCAAATTTCTGGACCCGTAGTCTGCTCGTGGGCGAGGGGGTTCGCTGGATTTTCGAACTGGTTGATGAAAAATGCGTCCGGCGTTTCCCGGGCGATCCGCGCGGCGAGGTCTTGGTAGTACTCCGGGTGACCCTTGGTCACGTCCGACCGGGTCACGACGGTCTTCGCGCCAAGCGCCCTAAGGTGCAGGACTTTTTCTTGGGACATCTTGTCCGGGATCACCAAAATCAAACGGTAACCTTTTGTGGCCGCCACCAAGGCCAAGCCCAAGCCCGTATTGCCCGCCGTCGCCTCCACCAACGTGCCACCCGGCTGCACCTTCCCGTCGCGCTCGGCGACTTCAACCATGGCCAGCGCCATGCGGTCCTTGATGGATCCGGTGGGGTTCTGGGTCTCGAGCTTGATGAAAAGCTCGCAGGGACCTACGTCCAGCCGGGAGACCTGCACCATCGGCGTATTGCCGATCAGGTTGAGGATGTCGGGCGTGCGGCGGCCGGGCGGCGTCATCTGGCAGAGTCGGACCGGCCAAGCGGCGGCGTCAACCGGAAAAGGCCGCCGGCCCGTCGGACGAACGTAAGCCGCCCTGGAGGAAGAGTGCGCGGAAGTCGTTGGCGATAAAGCGCTGCATGTTGGCCAGGACCTCGACCATCTTCTGCACCTCCCGGCGCTGCGGGCTGCCGTCCGGTGCGGAAGCCAACACCCCGCGCAACATCGGGTTGAGGCGCTCCAAGTGACGCTCAAGCGCGCCTGCCAAGCGGCTCTGGAGCTCTCGACTCGCCTCTTCGGCACCGCCCAGTTTGCCCTGCTCAAACCCGGGCGAAGTCGCCGCGAGCTCGTGCACCACCAAGAACGAGGTTTGGCCGCGCGGTGCCCAGTGCTCCGTGCCCACCAGCGTACGCGGCTGTCGTGCGGAGGAAGGGTTGCGAATGACCGCAGCTAACAAGCGGACCCTGGATCTTGCGCCGGGATCAGCCGGCCAAAAGGTGAAAATCGACGGCACGTCCGTCGACACGATTTCGTCTTCGGCCAATTCCACAGCCTCCAAAAAGCTGGCATTCCAAAAGGCGAACCGGACCCGGCCGCGGGCCAGCCCCGCGGCGGGCACACGAAAACCTTCCAGGGCAGCGCAGAGTCGGCGCGGGTCGAAGGAGTTGGTGCGAGGGCGTTGCATACCGCGGCGCCGGCAAGGCGTGTTCCCGACAGTCTCTGCCCCATAATGCGGTCGGGACCATCGGAGAGATCTTCACTTACCGTCGCACCCCTCCGTTTCGCACCCCTTTGCGGGAACGAGGGTCAGGCTTGAACCTGACCAGGGGCACGCCAAGCCATTTAAGCCGGCATTTTAGCGACCGTAATTCGCCCGCAACGTGCGGAACACGTTCGGGCTGAACCCTCTATTGCGCGCAACCCAACCGGTGCGACATCGCGTTGCGATCTTAGGGTATGGAAACCATCGAGAAAAGTATTGAGGTGAATGCACCCCTTAGTCAGGTTTACAACCAGTGGACTCAATTTGAAGAGTTTCCAAAGTTCATGGAGGGCATCGAGGAGATCCGCCAGCTCACCGACACCAAAATGTTTTGGCGAGCCAAAGTCGCTGGAAAACAGAAGGAGTGGAACGCCGAGGTCACGGAGCAGGTTCCAGACAAGCGAATCTCTTGGCGGAGCTTGGACGGGGCACCCAACAGCGGCACGGTGAGTTTTGCGCCCTTGGACGCCAACCGCACCCAGGTGACCTTGCACATGGAGTGGCAGCCCGAATCCGCCGTTGAAAAGATTGGCGAGATCGTGGGGGCCGACTCTCACCGGGTGGAGGGCGACTTGAAGCGGTTCCGCGACTTTATCGAAAAGCGGCAAACCGCGACGGGCGCGCACCGCGAGTCGCATTGATCAAACCCGAAGGCTCCTTTTAGGCCGGACGCCATCAGGCTCCCCCCCCCGCGCCCCCCCCCCGGCGCACGGGGTGGCGTGCGAAGAATTCGGCGTACTTGGTGCCGCTTGCGGTGTTAAAGAGCACGGTAACCTCATCTTCGGCAATCCAGCCATTTCCGACCAACGCTTGGAACGCAGCCGCACAAGCTCCTCCTTCCGGGCAGGCAAAGATTCCCTCGGTCGCTCCTAGTTCTCTCACGCCGCCGGCCATCGCAGCGTCGCTCACCGCCAGAGCGAGGCCGCGTGTCTGACGCAACGCTTGCAGCATCAGCCGGTCGCCGATGGCTTGTGGGACGCGGATACCCGCAGCATCGGTCATGGCGCCAGCCCAAAGCGGGGCTTCCGACCAGCCGGCACGAAAGGCGCGCACGACCGGTTGGCATCCCTCAGCCTGAACTGCCACCAGTCGCGGCTCTCTGTCGGCGATCCAGCCAAGCCGGCGCAGTTCCGCAAAGCTTTTGTGCAGGCCAATCAGGCCGGTGCCGCCGCCCGTCGGATAGATGATGACGTCTGGCAAAGTCCAACCGCCTTGTTCGGCAAGTTCGTAGCCGAGCGTCTTCTTACCTTCCAGCCGGTACGGTTCTCTCAGGGTGGAGACGTCAAACCAACCCTCCCGTGTTTTGCGTCGGCTAACCTCGGCCCCGCAATCGGTGATCAGGCCGGGGAACAGCGTCACGTGAGCCCCGACCGCCTCGGATTCCAGCACGTTCGCCCGCGGGGTGTCGCGCGGCATGAACAAATGGGCCGTCATCCCCGCCCGGGCCGCGTATGCGGCGAGCGCCCCGGCAGCATTGCCTGCGGACGGCGCCGCCACCGCCCGAATTCCGAAATGGGCGGCCATGCTGACCGCCAAAGACATGCCGCGGGCTTTGAAGCTGCCGGTTGGGTTGCCGGATTCATCCTTCAGAAAGACACGGCGCCCACTGTATTTGGCGCCGTACCGCGGCAAAGGCAGCAGCGGGGTCCAGCCCTCGCCCAACGTCACGGGCACCTCTGGCTGGGGTAAGGGCAACAACTCGCGGTAACGCCACAGACTATTCTCACGTCGGCCAAAGTCACTCGGCGAGACCCGTGCCCGGATGGCGTCGAGATCGTAACGAGCCAACAGCGGCCGTGCGCAATCCGCGCAAAGTGTCTGGGGGCGATCGGCCGGGTACGACCGCTGACACCGGGAACATTCGAGGTGGGTGAGAAAGCTCATCGGGCCAGGCAACCTCCTTGGTCTTCTCGCCGGTGCAAGCCGCAGGCGTCCCGCCGAGCGTGCCGAGGTCCGCACGGACGCCCCTTTGCGGTCGACCGTGGTGGTCGCCGGAAGGGTTTAAAGAAACCAGAAACAGGCAATCACGATCGCCGTTGGCAGAAGTGAACCGGCCAGCAAACCAGCGGCCGAAATCCCTTCGGGTCCGAACCGGGACGCCAAGATACTTTGGCCGGCAGGATTGGGCGCATTTGCGATCACCGTCAGGCCTCCGCCGGCGACGGCACCGGCCATCACGGCGTACTTCATGCCGTCACTAAAGTTAGGCACCAGTGAAGCTAAATACGTGATCGCCGCGTTGTCGTTGAATGAGGTGAGCACCGTTGCACCCAGCAGCAGTGGCCATTCTGACAGGGATCCCAGCACCGGCGCCAACCACCACTGTTGACACCCGCCGTGGATGACCAGCGCCGCGAGGAAGAATCCGACCAGCAGCGGGCCGCGCAAGACGATCGGATGTTGGCTGCGGCGTGTTGCTTCCGCGAAGGCCAAGAAAAAGAGGAAGCCGAAGATCACCAGAACGGCGTGATGCGCGTTGACGACCGTCCAGACGATGAAGAGGAGATGAACCGCCGTGACCACAGCGGGCACGGTGCGGCGTTCCTCCGCAGCTTTCGCACCGCTCGTCGACCGGGGGTTGAGCGCCCGCAGTTCGCGGCGGAAGAGGCCGTAGTAAACGCCGTTGGAGACGACGATCGCGACGACCGCCTTCCACCCGAAATGTGTGGCCATGTAAGGGAGGTCCCAACCCCAGGCGCGGGCCACGATAATCACCGGCGGTGCGGCAAAATGGGTCAAGGTACCGCCGACCGAGACGTTCACGAAGAGCGCGCCGAGGGTGGCATACCGGAAGGCCCGACGGGGTTGCAGGCTGAAAAAGTGGTGACGCAGGAGCAGGGCGGAGATCGTCATCGCCGCGGGTTCGGTGATGAACGAACCGAGTAGAGGACCCACGGTGAGGATGGTCAACCACCAGGCGCCCGGGGTGCCTCGGCCCAGCCGGGCAAACCGTTCCACCACCCGTTCCGCCAGCCGCACGACCGGCAACGAGGCCGCCATGGCCATGATCACGACGACAAAGATCGGCTCGGCGACGTTGGCACCTCCCATGTACCCGACCATCGTCGGCCACCCTTTGAAAAGGATGATGGCAAGGCCGAGGGGAACGAGCCAGACCCCGAAGACCGCCTCCACCTCGCCCAAAAAGTGGAACACCTGCGCGGCGAACAAGGTGCGGTCGTAGCGCCTCTCGGCGTTCGTCACGGGCACGCCCGTGGCGCGGGCCGCTTCCAAGGCATGGCAGGCCTCCTGCAGCCGGTGCGATCGCCGGCGAAATTTCGGCGTGAGGAAGGTGTGCAGGATGGCCGCCAAGAAGATGAGGGTCGCGACTCCATTCAGCGGTTCGGCCGTCACGCGTGCGACCAGCCTGGCCGGAACCGAACCAAGGGCTTCGTCTCGATAGTCGCTGGCGGGCCTTGGAAAAAGGACGGCGGGTTCTCCCGCGCCGTTCCCCGCAGCCATGGTGGTCGCTCCAAAGCCGAGGCCGAGCACCCACAGGTAAAATCGGAACGCCGCCCCCCAGACCCACGGCCGTGCGCCCGGCAACCCTCGGAACGTCACAGCCCTTTCGCCTCGAGTTCCGCCAAGCAGGTCTCGATCGCGCCCAACGCCTTTTCCGCGTCCACGCCGACTGCGGTAACCACCAGTTCCGCACCGGCGCGGATGTCCGCCGTCATGATGTCCATGAGGCTGGTGGCCGAACAGAGCCGGCCGTTGGCTTCGATGGTGATGTCGCTTTTGAAGCGCATCGCGCAACGCACGATTTCGCTCGTCGGCCGCGCGTGCAGCCCGCTGGGATTAGTCACCCGCATCGTCCTGGTCAAACGTTTGCTGGGCGGCAACTCGTCTCGGATGCTCATCGGACCCGGCTCAGATCTCGTGAGACGGAGCGTAGGTGAACTCCTCTTCGCTGATCTCCTCGATTTTGGAGACGTGGGGGTTTTCGCAGAGGAGTTCCAGAAAACGGTCGCGGCCGTTGGCGTCCGCCAACTCGACCAGGATCACTTGCGTCTGGCCGTCCCGTTTGCGGGCCCAGCCGGTGACCCAAGGCAGGAAGGGCACCGGCGGGAACACATGAAATTGGTAGTATGCCGCATCCTCGTTTTGGAACGTGATCCGGAAAGAGTGACGGTACATCCGGCCCTGTAGCGTGCCGCCTGGACAGGTGCAAGCGGGCAGGCGAGGAAGGTGCCCATACCAACAACCGGGCGCGTTTGGCAGGCTTCCGGAGCCGTGGCGCGGCGCCCAGGCTCGATGTCCCTGCCGCTCCGCGGTTCGGGACGAGATACGACGGAGGTCGGTCGGTCGGTCGGTGGGTAGGTAAACGGGATCAGGGGTCCAGGTCCACCTGCCGCACCAGGGCCGTCAGCGATGGCTGCCCGTCTTGGTGCCACGCCCAATCGGGCATTTGCATCGCCCCGAAACGGCACACCCGTTGGGCTCCCGCCGCGATCGCCTCCGCAACCGCCGCCGGGCTGTAGGGATGGACCGAAACGGTGCTGACCACGGGGCGAAGTCGTGCGAGGACCGCGCGCATTCCCTCGTTTTCCGGTAGGACAAAGACGTGACGAAACAAAGGCGTCGGCGGCAGACCACGCGGCGCTGGATCATAGAC
>CAXUNV010000252.1:0-6983 GCA_964252355.1 uncultured Chthoniobacterales bacterium
CGGCCGCACCAACTCAGGTCCGTTTTTTAGTACACCCGCTCCCGCGGGTTCTTACTCCGGGCAGCTGCCCAAAGCCCTTACCATCAGGAAGCCCCGTACGCCAGGTGGGAGCCGGTACTTACTTACGGTCGCTACCGTGCGATGGACACCACGCCGAGGCCTGCCAACAAGGATCCCCTAACTTACCTTAGCCGGGAACCGTTCGAACCACCGTTACGGCGGATGAGACAAGAAACGGACGCTCCGTCAAATCCTACGGCCTATTGATGCGGAGTTCTGGTTCAGCATTCAAGCAAAACCACCAGACTTCACGGCGTTTCTGAATGGAGTAACCATGAAAATAACGAGACCCTTCCACTCCTTCTTGATCTCTGTCCGAAGCCGAACCCTAGACCTCCTGCCATTCCTTCGATTTTCTGAACCGGATGCTTGCGCGTTACCCTCTGCGTATGGACCCGCTGCCCTCGCCGTCCATCGCCTGCAGAATGATTGCCCGAATGAACAACGGGAAACGGGTGGAACCTCTGGCAAGGTAAGCCGTCGCAAGCGGACCGGTGCACCGCCCGGGCCTCATCGCATCGGCGTCCATCCGGACGTTACTCAGGCGCGTCGGGTGACCCCTTTGGCAAAGCAGGTTCTTCAGCACGATCCGGAAGCTTCGTCAACGCACTTGCTCGCGGAAAGCCTCATTCCAGTCCAGTCTTCGCCGGAACGAGCGTGGACACGTCCACCGAACGGGCCGGATCAACCCACGACAACTCCATCGAGGCCGGCGGACCTGGACGCGGTGATGCTCGAAATCGCCGAGGAATGCCGCTTCGATTGGCCAGAAAGTTTAACGGTGGCAAGGGTCTATCTTGGGATGGTGGAGCTTCTGGCGACAGTTTCGGCGTCCGCGGTATCGATCGTACTCCTTCCCAAACGAGGGAAACGGTAACGGACCCAACCTCAACATCAGAAAAGAAGACTTCCTGTCATGCAAGCTACCTACGTTATCAAAAAAGGAACCGGCAGCGTTCTCGACCTATTTGGCCCGACGGTGGCGTTTCTGAACCCACCGGGAGAAACGGGGACGGGGTATTGCGTCATGTTAGGCACCATCCCGGCGGGCATCTCGGTGCCGCTTCACCGCCATCCCGACGTCGAGAGCTTTTTCCTGCTTTCGGGCAATGTTCAGGTGTTGTCAGAGTGCAACGGTCGGTTCGAATGGGTCGAGGCACGACCGGGGGATTTCGTCCAGGTGCCCGCCAATGCGAAACACGCGTTTCGCAACGCGTCCAGCACGCCTGCGGTGCAGCTTATCACAACCACCCCGACGCTCGGAAACTTCTTGCGGGAGGTTGGAAGGCCCCACACTGCCGGACAACCTTCCCTTCCACCAACCCCCGATGATCTTCAGCGCCTCGCCCGCGTTGTCGCCCGTTACCGTTATTGGCTCGGCAGCCCAGAGGAAAATGCCGCAGTGGGCATATCGCTGTTCGGATAGAGTTATAACCGCCGGTGCATGGCATGGAACTGTGGAGCTGAAGCGGACATGACCTTGGAAAAGTTTGACCGCTTCGCCCGTAGCACGCGCCACCTGCGGACGGCGCGGGAGGAGTTCGACCATCTGGGCGTGCGCTTCGTCAGCGTTCAGCACCAGATCAACGGCGACAGCCCCATGGGCCGTGCGAGGTTCACCATCGTCGGCGCCATGGCCAAACTGGAGTCGTCGCTGATCCGCGAGCGCGTGGACCGCCGGCATGCGAGCGTCGTCAACGAGGTCGAGGAGCTCGCGAATTTCACCGACCTCACCATCCGCGCGGTACAGACGAAAACTGCCGACCGGGCAAGCCGCCGCATGGCTGGCGCGATCACGGAACGTGCCAAGCCCATGCAACCCGCTGGATCGTGATTGCTCCTCTCCAGGGCTCGTCTTGTGTGCAAATCCAACTTACGGCGTACCAGCCCAGATGCTTGGCCTGCGATCGGCCCATGGCATGGTCTGCTCCAACTGCCCCGCCAAGCGGAAAAGGACATCCTCCCGGCCAAACCCCGCCACGAACTGGGTCCCGATAGGCAAGCTGGTTCCCTCATCGATCGAGAGCGGGACCGACATTGCGGGCAGCCCGGCAACGTTCGCCACCGCGGTGAACGGCGATCGCTTGAAGACGTGACTGACCCAGCCCAGGCCATCAACGGTCCGCCGGTCCCGGTTGTACTCGCCGATGGGAAGCGGCAATTCGGCCAGCGTTGGGCTTAGCAGGATGTCCCACTGCGCAAAATAGGCCCCCATGCTCCGCGTGACGAGGTTGCGGACGTGCAGCGCGCCGAGGAGGTCGACGGCTGTCGCCCGTCGGCCGTAGGCCCAGAGGGCGTAGGTGGCCGGTTCCAGCACCCCCTCGTCCAAGCTGCGGCCAGTCGCTCCAGCCACTGCGTCGAGCCAAGCGGCGGTGTTCGCCGTCCAGAACTGCGCGTTGGCATGCACGAAACCGTCCCAGGACACGCCAATGTCGAGCTTTACGTCCTCGACATGGTGTCCCAAGGCAGCAAGCTGCGTGGACACTCGCCTTGTGGCCTCCGATACCGCAGCATCGCAGCGGCTGCCATCGAGTGGGTGCAGCAACACGCCAATCCTCAACGCGCCAGGGCTGCGTGTGACTTCCTGCAAGTAGGGACGCTCGGGACCGGGAATGTAGTAAGGTTCGCCAACGCCGCCGCCATGCACCGCGTCGAGCAAGGCGGCGCTGTCGCGAACCGATCGGCACAACGCGAACTGTACGGCAAGGCCGCTCCAAACCTCGTCAACTGCCGGGCCGTTGGACACCCTGCCGCGGGTCGGCTTCAAGCCGAACAAGCCGTTGGCAGACGCGGGCACCCGGATGGACCCGCCGCCGTCCGTTGCATGGGCCATCGGCACCATGCCCGACCCGACAGCGGCGCCGGAGCCTCCACTGGAACCTCCGGCACTCCGGTCCGTGTTCCACGGGTTGCGCGTGGCTCCGGTCGCGACCCCCTCGGTCGTGGTGCTTGCGGCCATCTCAGGCGTGGTCGTCCGGCCGAGGGTCACCAAGCCAGCACGGCGGAACCGGCCCATGAGTTCTGAGTCCGCCTCGGCAACCTGGCCGGTCGCGAGGCGGCTTCCCAACTCGTTGCGGCGCCCTGCCATGGTGATGGCCAAGTCCTTGATGAGGAACGGCACACCGTAGAAAGGGGAGTCCGTATCGCCTGCCGGCTGCTCGTCGTGCCAGCTCTCGACGACTGCGTTGACTGGGGGGTTGACGGCCTCCATTGCGGTGAGCGCAGCCGCCGCGACCTCCGGGGCAGAAACCTGGCGACTTCGGATGAGGGCCGCCAAGCCAAGCCCGTCATGGCTCGCATACTCTGAAACAAGCATCGTAGTTCCCCGGCGCGACCGGCAACGGCGCCCCCCGGTCTGGGGTTGGACAGCCCTGCACCGCTCTGCGGGATGTTACGGTTCAGTATCATCGGCAACAGCCAACTTCCAAGCACACCCCGAAACCGTGAGTTGTTCGAAACACTAACCTTAGGTTCACAACAGGCTCTACCGTCGCCATACCGCGATGCAGTTCTTTTTGAATTTTACCCCAGAGGGTTGGCGACGAGTCCGTGTGTGCTCCTGAGGATGTCCGCTGCCCGCTCCCCGATGACGACGCATGGCGCCATCGTGTTGCCGGTGGTGATGCGCGGC
This sequence comes from uncultured Chthoniobacterales bacterium, assembly GCA_964252355.1. Taxonomy (GTDB): domain Bacteria; phylum Verrucomicrobiota; class Verrucomicrobiia; order Chthoniobacterales; family JAFAMB01; genus CAXUNV01. The sequence continues at coordinate 3,692 of CAXUNV010000252.1, forward strand.
AGGATCGAGGCGTCGGCAATCCGGAGGTTGCCGATGCCGTGGACCCGCAGTTTGCCGTCAACGACCGACATCTCGTCGGTCCCCATCTTGGCCGTGCAGCTTTGGTGATAGAAGGTCCGGGCGGCGTTCCTCACGAATTCTTCCATGGCACGGCCGTGGAGAGGACCCGGCATCACCTCCCTCTTCACAAAAGGCTGAAGCGGTTTGGCGTTGCCAAGCTCGCGAAACAGCTCGACGCTCGCCATCGCCACCTCTAGATCATCAGGATGGGACATGTCGTTCCCATGGATCGTGATCGGATCCGATGGGTCGGGACCTGTCAATTCCAAGTGCCCGGTGCTTTTCGGCCTGACGTTGCCGCCAAACAGACCCCAACCGGCCGCGGGAAGAGTGTAACGCTTGGCGTTCTCCTCGCTGGCGAGCGGAACCTCTACCTGGACAGCCTCGATGTTCGGCGAGGCCAATGACGGGCTACTGCGCGTGAACAAGATTGCTTCCGCCATGCTGTTGCGAGGTGTAAGCGGTTCCGGTGCCTCCCAAACCACGTCCATCGCGACATGGTCCTGATAGTTCTGGCCGACTCCGGGGAGGTGCCGTACAACCGGTATTCCCAACCGTTCGAGGTCTCGTTTGTCCCCGATGCCGGACTGCATGAGAACCTTTGGCGTTTGGATCGCTCCGAGTGACAGGATGATCTCGGCCCTCGCCATGACCTTCTCTCGCCTGCCCCGGCGCAGCACCTCCACGCCGATGGCGCGATCACGCTGGAAGAGGACGCGGTCCACACGGGCAAGCGTCGCCACGGCGAGGTTTGATTGCGTCAGCTGCTGTTCCAGATAACTACGAAAAATCGACCGGCGGCTGCCGTCGCGAATGCAGCTTTCCATGATCGCGGTGCCGCCGGTACCCTCCATCATGCGTCCGTTGTGGCTCGGAAAGACGGGGATTCCGAGCGACTCGGCCGCCTCGAGCATCGCTGACGTGATCGGGTTAGGATCACGCGCCGGTTCCACGTAGACCGGACCGCCGCGACCGCGAAAATCCGGATCGTGCGGCCCGTGCCAATCCTCGATGCGCCGGTAAATTTCGAGGATCGACCCGTAGCTCCACGCGGGGTCATTCGCTTCAGCCGCAAAGAAGTCCCAGTCGCCCTTGTGGCCACGTACCCAGGACATGACGTTGATGCTCGACCCTCCGCCCAAGGTCTTGCCGGCATCGATCCGCATGGTGCGACCATTCAAGTGGGGGTTGGGTGCACTCACATAATTCCAACTGCGGGACGTTCCGAGGTTCTCCGGCCACCGGATCGCGGTGGAAACCGTGTCGGCGACATCGTGCTCTCCCGCTTCGAGAAGTAGCACCGTGACGTTCGGATCCTCGGCAAGTCGTCGAGCGACGACCGAACCAGAACTTCCCGAGCCGCAGACGACGAAGTCGTATTCGTTTTTGAGCGTTGTCTCGAATAGCGAGGTTGCCCGGGACACTTCGTTCACGCCGGAGGCGATGTTTGTTTTCGCCGCATCAGAGGGCATCGTGGCAGTTTTCGGATCGGAGGTGTAGTGAGCTTGTGTCCAGCGTTGACTGGCTCTGCGGTGGAGCCGCTTAGAAACCAAGCGGTGGATACGGGTGGCCCTGTGTACGGACCGTCACCCACTTGAGTTCGGTCAATGCCTGCATCGAGTATTTGCCACCCTCGCGGCCATACCCGCTCTGCTTGATCCCACCAAAGGGTGCGTTAGGTTCGTCGTTGAGTGTACAATCGTTGATGAAGACCATCCCGACTTCCAACTCTGCCGCAAAGCGGGTGGCGAGGGCGAGGTCGTTCGTCATGACGGCGGCCGCGAGGCCGTAGCTCGTGCGATTCGCGATCTCGAGCGCGTGCTCTGCATTGTCGGTGCGGATAATTGCAGCGACCGGCCCGAAGCTTTCCTCTTCAAAGATGCGCATGTCGGCGGTCACGTCCGCCAGCACGGTGGGTTCGAAATAGCGGTCACGGTAGCCACCTCCCGTCATCAGCCGTGCGCCAACTGCGACCGCCTCCTCAATCTGCTTTGCAATAAACGGGCATTGCGAGGCGCGGATCAACGGTCCGATAACGGTTCCCTCCTCGCGCGGCGCGCCGATCTTGTAGCCGCGTACCCTCTGGGCGAAGGCATCGACGAAGCGGTCGTAGAGTGGAGCCTCCACGATGATGCGTGACCCCGCTAAGCAGGCCTGCCCGTGGTGAAAGAAGGCGCCAAACGCGGCGGACTCCAGTGCGTAGTCAAAATCCGCGTCCGCAAGGACGATCATCGGATTTTTCCCGCCCATCTCAAGCGTGATCTTCTTGAGGTGACGCGCGGCTTCGGAACCGATTTGTTTGCCGACCCGCGTCGATCCGGTAAACGCTATCATGCGAACGCGCGGATCTGAGATCAGTACGTTTCCCAACGCTTCGGCCGCGCCAGGAATGACATTGATCACGCCGGGTGGCAAGCCAGCCTGCTCGAAGATCGAAGCGATTTTCAGCCCTACGACCGGCGTTTCTTCGGATGGCTTGAGGACAAAAGTGTTGCCAGCCGCAATCGCCGGGCAGACCTTCTTCATCGCGATGAAAAGAGGGAGATTGAAGGGCGAGATACCCACCACGACGCCGAGCGGGCGGCGAATGGTGTAGCCCGTCTGGCCCGGTGAGGTGGCCGGTAGCGTCTCGCCGGTGACGTAGAGTGCGTCGGCCGCAACGCTTCGACAAAGCTTGATACAATAATCGACCTCAAAATGGGCTTTGCCGGGGAGCGAGCCTGCCTCGTCAACGATGACGTCAACCAGTTCCATCCGCCTCTCTTCGAGTATCTGCTCAACTTTGCGGAGCAGCTCCACACGCTCAATGACGGTGGTATTCCCCCAGAAACGCGCGGCCCGGTCTGCTGCCGCGAGCGCGTCATGCGCGTCGGTCTCGCTGGCTTGTGCCACGAGCGCGTAGACGCTGCCATCGGCCGGGTTGAAGTCCTCGGCGGTTTTGCCACTGCTGGATGGGCGCCAACTGCCGTCGATGAAGAGGTCAAAGCGGGGCACGTCAGGTGTCCGGGCGCCCAGGGTTGCGGTTCCAGAATATGATGGTTGCATGGTGTGCGTATTTGATTGTTCCAACTCCGCTTGCCACGTTCATTGCCCGCTGCTTCCGGTCAGCTGGCAGGTCACTGTTGGCGTTCGGTTACAGAATGATTTGGGCGAGCTGCGGAGCTAAGCGGGTCGAGTCATGCGCAGTTGCGTCTGCGCGAGGTCAGGACTGGTGACTTTGGCTACCATGAAT
>CAXUNV010000253.1:0-6983 GCA_964252355.1 uncultured Chthoniobacterales bacterium
GGGGTGCCCCTGGGTCGGATTCCGCGGGCCGGGGTTTTCCGCCCCGCCGGGTCCTTTCTGAAGACCGCTTCACACTCCAGCCAGAGATCACCAACCAGAGACCCGCCACTTCCCCCCCTCACACCGCCAGCAGGCCCGCGTGTTCCACGAAGGCCGTCACCTCGGGAACGCCCGCACCGGTTTTGAGGTTGCAGAAGACGAACGGTTTCGAGCCCCGCATTTTGGCGGCGTCAGCGGCCATCACCTCGAGCGAGGCGCCGACGTGGGGCGCTAGGTCCACTTTGTTGATCACGAGAAGGTCTGACCGGGTGATTCCCGGACCGCCTTTGCGCGGGATCTTTTCGCCGCCGGCCACGTCGATCACGTAGATCGTCAAGTCGGCCAGTTCCGGGCTGAAGGTCGCGGCGAGGTTGTCGCCGCCCGACTCGATGAAGACCACGTCGGCCTCCGGAAACCTTTCCAGCAACGACGCCACCGCGCGCAGGTTGATGGAAGCGTCTTCGCGGATGGCGGTGTGCGGACAACCGCCGGTCTCCACCCCGAGGATGCGTTCCGCGGACAAGGCGCCGGCGACCGTGAGCAAGCGCTGATCCTCTTTGGTGTAGATGTCGTTGGTGACGACCACCAGGTCGTAACGGTCCCGCATCGTTTTGCAGAGCACCTCGACGAGGGTGGTTTTGCCGGTGCCGACCGGGCCGCCGACGCCGACGCGGAGCGGCGGTTTAGTTTTTTGGCGCATGGGGCTTGGTTCGATCAAGATCGAAATAGGCGGGAGTATTGGAAAGCGTGGCGGGACGAGAGGATGCCGAGCTGCGGCGCGAAAGCGACGATCTCTTCGTCTGCCGTGCCGAGGGCTCGCTCGACCAGGTCCGGCAGCTCGCCGGCGAGCCCGAACAGCACGCGTTGACCGGCGGTCTGACCGAGCGGGACCGCCTTGATGGCCGCCGCCACTTGGTTCTCCAACCAAGCAAAACCATAGGCGACGAGCGCGGCCTCCGCGCCCACACCCAAGGCGACGGTCGCGAACGCGTGGGCGCACGGGTAAGAGACGGGTCCGAGCCCGCGTAGGCTGGCGCGCGCAGCCTCTTCGCCCCACGCCAGACCCTCGCTCAACTGCACGAGGGCCCAGCCAAGATGCTCCGTCTCTTGATGCAACTCGGCGGAATCCCGGCTCGCCAAAAACCAGCCGTTCCAACGCCGGACAACCCCGAGGTCACGCCCGGTCCAGGCATCGTGCAGTCGGGCGACGACCGGAAGTTCGCCGCAGGCAAGGCCTTCCCGCAGACCGTGTCCTATCCAACCGTGCGCGGTGTGGGCGTCGTGGACCAAACCGTGGTCGACGGCGGCTTCCAACCCGCCTGAATAACTGAAGGCGCCCACTGGCAGGGCGGGCGAGGCCAGTTGGAGCAGGCGCCCCAGCTCAGCTGCGGTGAGGTGCAGCGCCGGGGGCGTGTTCGTGCGGGCGGTCGTGCTCATCAAAAAGCCGCTGGGCCAGCGCGTGATCTTCGGCGAAGGTCTCGTCGTGCCCGTGGCGGTGTCCGCCCCCGTACGCACCCTCCTCCGGTTCGAACGGTTCCTCGCGGCGTTCCACGGAGACGCCCAGACCGGTCAGCATGCCTTCGAGGACGGCGTCGGGCGCCAGACGCAAAAACCCGGGTCCCACCTGCACGGGGATGTGGCGGTTGCCAAGGTGGTAGGCCGCGCGCGTGAGCGCGGTGGCGTCGTCGGCGGTGACCTGCAGCACCGGCTCGGGCGCGGCTTCGACGGCGATTACCGTGCCGTCGGTGGCGCGCAGCCGGTCGCCGTGGCGCAGGACGGTGCCGGGCGGCAGAAGCAAGGCGAGCTCCCGCCCGTCCGACAGCTGCGCCCGTTGGCGCCCCTTGCGCCGGTTTTCGAGCGGCAACGCCAACGTGTGGGCCGGCGTCGGGGCGGCTTCGTCCGCCCGGGCGGCCGGCAGGATCGTCTGGACGAGAATCATATTTAGAAAAGGAAGTAGCGTTGTGCCATGGGCAAAGTCGCCAGGGGTTCGCACGTGAGGTGTTCGCCGTCCGCTTCCACCCGGTAAGTCTCGGGATCGACCGTAATGCGGGGTGCGTGGCCGTTGTGGACCATGTCGTGTTTGCGCAGGGTGCGGATCCCGCGCACGGCCACCAAGCGTCGCCCGAGCCCAAAGCGCTCGCCGATGCCGGCGTCAAGGCCCGCCTGAGAGACGAAGGTGAGGCAACTTTGCGTCGACGCCCGGCCGTAGGCCGCGAACATCGGGCGATAGTGCACCGGCTGCGGCGTCGGGATGGAGGCGTTCGGGTCGCCCATCTGGGCGTAGGCGATGCTGCCGCCTTTAAGCACCAGCGTCGGTTTGACCCCGAAGAAAGCGGGGTGCCAGAGTACCAGGTCCGCCCATTTGCCGACCTCCACAGAGCCGACCTCGTGGGCGATGCCGTGGGCGAGCGCGGGATTGATCGTGTACTTCGCTAAATAACGTTTCACGCGCGCGTTGTCATGCTGGGGTGGGTCGCCCGCGAGGCTGCCGCGCTGGGCCTTCATCTTGTGGGCGGTCTGCCAAGTCCGCAGGATCACCTCGCCGACACGCCCCATGGCTTGCGAGTCGCTCGACATCATCGAGATCGCGCCGAGATCGTGGAGGATGTCTTCGGCGGCGATGGTCTCTTTCCGGATCCGCGACTCGGCGAACGCCACGTCTTCGGCGATCGCCGGGTCTAAGTGATGGCACACCATCAGCATGTCGAGGTGTTCGTCCAAGGTGTTGACGGTGAAAGGACGCGTCGGGTTGGTCGAGGAAGGGAGCACGTTGGCTTCCCCGCAGACCTTGAGGATGTCCGGCGCATGACCGCCGCCGGCACCTTCGGTGTGGAAGCTGTGGATGGTGCGCCCTTTGAACGCCCGGATGGTGGCCTCCACGAAGCCTGATTCGTTGAGGGTGTCCGTGTGGATTGCCACTTGGGTGTCGGTCTCCTCGGCCACGCCCAGGCAGCAGTCGATGGCGGCGGGGGTGGTTCCCCAATCCTCGTGCAGCTTGAGGCCGAGGGCGCCGGCCCTGATCTGCTCGCGCAGTCCCTCCGGTTGGCTGGCGTTGCCCTTGCCCAAGAACCCGAGGTTCATGGGAAACGCGTCGGCCGCCTGCAACATCCGCTCGAGGTGCCACGGGCCGGGCGTGCAGGTGGTGGCGAAGGTGCCGGTGGCCGGCCCGGTGCCGCCGCCGATCATGGTGGTGATGCCGGAGGCGAGCGCCTCCTCGATCTGTTGCGGGCAGATGAAGTGGATGTGCGTGTCGATGCCGCCCGCGGTGAGCAGGTGGCCTTCGCCCGCGATCACTTCGGTGCCCGGCCCGATGACGATGTCGACCCCGGGCTGGATGTCGGGGTTGCCGGCCTTGCCGATGGCGGCAATCCGGCCATCCTTGAGTCCCAGATCCGCCTTGACGATCCCCCAATGGTCGACCACCACGACGTTGGTGATCACCGTGTCAACGGCCTCGGCCCGGGTCCGTTGAGACTGGCCCATGCCGTCGCGGATCACCTTGCCGCCGCCGAATTTCACCTCTTCGCCGTAGGTCGCGTGGTCCCGCTCGATCTCGATGAAAAGGTCGGTGTCCGCCAACCGGACGCGGTCGCCGGCCGTCGGGCCGAACATCTCGGCGTAGGCTTGTCGGGACACCTTCACGAGCGTGCTCCCGTTGGCGAGGACCCGGCGGGGACGAGGTCGAGCGCTCCCATGACCGCTCCGGTGAACCCGAACACGCGGCGGTCACCAGCCAAGGCGACCAGCTCGACCGTGCGGGCTTGGCCGGGCTCGAAACGCACGGCGGTGCCGGCAACGATGTTGAGCCGGAAGCCGCGGGCGGCCTCGCGCTCAAAACGGAGCGCTTCGTTGACCTCGTAGAAATGGTAATGCGACCCGACCTGGATCGGGCGGTCGCCTGCGTTTTCGACGGTGACCGTGCGCGTCTCGCGGCCGGCGTTCAGTTCCAGCTCGCCAGCGGCGGCGATGATTTCTCCGGGGATCATGGGTGCGGGGCGGGTCAGGGGATCGGGTGATGCACGGTCACCAGCTTGGTGCCGTCGGGAAAGGTCCCCTCGATCTGAATCTCGGGGATCATTTCGGGCACGCCCTCCATCACTTGGTCGCGCCGCAGGAGCGTGGTGCCGTAGTGCATGAGGTCGGCGACGGTCCGGCCGTCGCGGGCGCCTTCCAGCAGCGCCGCGCTGAGGTAAGCCACGGCCTCGGGATGGTTCAGGCGGAGGCCGCGCGCGAGGCGGCGTTCGGCCAGGAGTCCGGCGGTGAAGATGGTCAGCTTGTCCTTTTCGCGCGGGGTCAGGTTCATACGTTCCTCCCCCGGCGCTTCAGGTGGCCCAGAGCCGCAGGGGTTTCCCTTCCACGTTATGGACCAAAGGGCGGACGGTTGTCCACCCATCGATCAAGGCCGTGCGCAGCGTTTCGGGATCGGAGGCCAGCGCCCGAAAGAGCAACACATTTCCGGGAAGTTGTGAAGACCGCGCGTTGGTCGAGCGCGTCGGCAGCGACGATCGACAAGGCCGGCCCGGCGGCCCAAAGCGTGGCGAAGACCCGAAACCCGGCCAGGGCTTGGCGGGACCGGAGGAGGGGGGAGTCGCCCGTCAGCACGGCACGCTCCGACCAGAGAGGAATGCCGTCGGATGTTTCGAGAAGCATTTCTGAACGGAACTCCCCGAGGTCCCAACGCTCGCCCGAGGCGCTCCGGCCAAGGACCGTCATATCCCAACCGACGGCGCCGGCGGTCGGATGCAGCCGCACGGTCAAGCGGTTGCGGGCGCGGCAGCCGCGGAACAGGATGTTTTCCTGCGGCAGATAGTCCAGCCGGGCGCCTGGGCCGAGTTCAAGCAGGGTGGTCAATCCGGCGGGTGGTCCGGAGGTTTTGTACCACTTGGTGGCCGCGGGCGTGCTCAGGACGGCGTGCGCACCCGGCCCGAGCACCCCTTCCAACGACAGCGTGTCACCGCCGGCGATCCCGCCGGGCGGGTGCACCAAGATCGCGTGGCAAATGGTCTGCCCCTCGGGGTAGAGTCCCTTTTGCACGACCAACGGACCGTGGTGGCGGCGGTCGGTGAGGATCGTGCGCTGGCCGGCCCGTTCGAACCGGAGGCGAAGGTCGGCTGGCCAGGCAGGGAAGGGCGCCGGGGATTGGAGGCGGGTGATCATGCGCGTCGGCGCCCGGGCAAGCAGTGCGCCGCGCACCAGACCCGCGCCCCGGGCGAGGTGACGGCTTCCTCATCTCCTCGGCAAACGATCCGTGTCAGTGGTCCTCGGAGAGCAGTTGGATGTAACGTTGCGCCGAGTGCTCGATCGCCGCGCTGCCTTGTTGAGTGATCTGAAGCCCGACCGAAAACCCATAAAGGCGATCGATGCGCCACGGCTTGAGCGTGTCGGCCATGCGCCTGACTGTCGAGGCGGATAACGGGATCCTGTTGGGATAACTCCACAGAAAGGTGACGCGACGTGGGTCCGCCACGAGTTGAAGCGTATCGCCCGTCAGCAGTACCCCCTGGCTGTCCGCACCCACCTTCCAGTAGAGTACGGTGGCGCCGGGGAAGTGACCTCCAAGCCTGACCAGCGTCAAATCGTGACTTAGTGTAAACGTGTCACCTTCCCAAAACTGAATCGCCGGATCCGGTCTCATCAGCCATTCCCGGTCTGCGGCATGGAGATGCACCGGGCAATTGAACGCCGAAGCCCAATCTTGGCACCGCGTGTAATAGTGAGGGTGGGAGATGGCCACACCGGCAAGCCCACCCAGCCCTCGAACCAATTCAACCGTCATGTCGTCGATCAACGCGAGGCAATCCCACAAGAAGTTTCCGCCCGGCGTGCGGAGCAGCAGCGCCCGCTGCCCGATCGCAAAATCGGGCTTGGTGTGAATTTCGAACAGATTTGGCTCCAGCAGTCGCCAAGCGTTTGCATGATTTGCGCTTAGTTGATCTGGGGTCGTCCAAGCCTGTCCGGTACGCGGCACATATTGCCGTTCGTCCTCGCAGATCGGGCAGGACGCCGGCGGCGAAGATGCCTCGGGAAAGGAGGTGCCGCACTCCTGGCAAATGTGAATGGGCATGACCGGTCGCCCAGGGTACCACCCTCCCGAGGGCTTGGCGCGAGGAAAGCAGCAGCGCGGCTTCTGCCCCGAGTGCGGCACGCGCCTGAACGGCGGAAGCTTGTGTGTGCCGGCCGGGCCAAGTAACGTTCCGTGCGGAAGACCGCGCGGCATGAGCGCACCCCTCCTTCAGCGTACCGTTGCCGAGCAACACGCCTTCAATGGCCAGGTGTGGGACCGGCTTGTCGACGACCCCGCCCTGGACGACGTCCTCGAGAGAGTCGAGACCGACCGCGACGGCAACGTGATCATGAGCCCACCGCCCAGCCTGCCGCAGCGCGTTCGCCAGGACCGCATCAACCAGCTTCTCAAGCGGCATTTGCGCGAGGGTGAGTCGTTTGTCGAAGGCGCCGTCTCCACCCCGGAGGGGGTCAAGGTCGCAGACTTGGTCTGGTACCGGGCCGAGAGTGCCCGGGCCCTGGAGGGGGCCGACGTCAGTTTAGCAGAGTTCGCGCCCGACATTTGCGTGGAGGTGCGTTCGAAGGGCAACCGCCCGCGCGAGGTCGAACAAAAGATCGCCGCCCACTTCGGCGCGGGTGTCCGGGAGGTGTGGGTGTGTAATCTCGACGGCGCCATGACGTTCGGCGGCCGGGGAGGATCCCTTGAACGCTCGGTGATCTGCCCTGACTTCCCTCGCGAGATCCCGGCCGCGTTTCTGCACTGAAAGGGGAGCACGGGCGCCTCGCCCGTGCGCGCTAAGTTTAAGGAGGCGGGTGCGGCCGGAAACGGGCGGGAGGCCCATGCGCGCCAACTTAAGGGGCCCTTGGGGCCGGAAACGGGCGGGCCGCCCGCGCGCCCGTGGGGTGCCGGCGCCCCCCCCGGGTCGCGCACCGGTGCGGAC
>CAXUNV010000254.1:0-6959 GCA_964252355.1 uncultured Chthoniobacterales bacterium
TTCGCTTCGGCGTGCAGCCGTTCGGGTTGGCGGGCGACCAGGAGGAGGTGCACGCCTTCGGCCGCGAGACCCGCGGCGACGGCGAGTCCGATGCCAACGCTGCCGCCGGTGATGACGGCCACTTTGTCTTTGAGTCGGAGATCCATAAGAGCAGGGGGGAGTTTGGGGGAAGGATGGTGGCTGGCGGTGAGGGAACCTACTTAACGATCACGATCTTGGCGCGGTCGATGGTCAACGCTACCGCGGCAACGAGGACGGCGCCAAAGACGATCTGCTGGGCGAAGATGTTGATGCCGACGAACGTCATGCCGACGCGCACGATGGTGATGATCAGCGCGCCGACCACGGTGCGCCCGATCCCGCCGGCGCCGCCGGTGATGGCCGTACCACCGACGATGACCGCCGCGACCGCCGGCAGGAGGAGTTCATTGGCGAGCGAGGGCGACCCGCTCGACTGACGGGCGGCGAGCAGGACGCCGGCCACGGCCGCCAGCCCGCCGGAAAGGGCGAAGGCGATCACCTTATAGCGGTTGACCCGCACGCCGGACGCCCAGGTCGCCGGTTCGCCCGCGCCGATGGCGACGCTGTACCTGCCGAAGGGGGTGTAACGCTGCGCGCAGACGCCCGCGACGGCCAAGGCCCCGGCGATCCAGATCAGGTCAGGGATGCCCAAGGTGCGTGCGGCGTCGAACGTGATGGAGTGTTCCTGCGAGAGGACCAAGGCGGCCGAAGTCATCACTCCCCCGGTGGCGAGCGTCACGATGAAGGACGGGATGCGCAGGGTGACGTGCAAGGTGCCGCTGACGACCCCCGCCGCGAGACCGACGGCCACGGCGGTGAAGCCGGCGGCGGGCCCGTACCGGAGCAGGCCGGTGGCGACGATCACGCTGGCCAACGAACAGATCGCCTGGATGGAGAGGTCGATGCTGCCGAGCATGACGACGAAGGTCGAACCCGCGCCCAGAATGAAGAGGATCGCCGTGTCCTCCATCGTGACGAGCAGGCTTTCCGGGTTAAAGAAAGCGGGACGGAACGCGCCGACGGCGACGACCAACAGCACCAGCACCAGCGCCGGGGCAAAATCCCGCAGCCTACCCGGCGAAAACCGGGGCGTGCGTCGCGGGGTCTCAGCCGCGGCGGTAGGGGCGGGGTTAGCGGAGGATCCCATCGTTCAGACCATGTGTCGGATCAGGTCGACCTGCTTCGGTTTGGCGCCGGGTTTTCCCTCGAACCGGGCGGTGATCTCGCCGTCGCGCATCACCAAGATGGAATGCGACAGGCCGATGGTTTCTTCGAGGGTGTCGGCGGTCAGAACCACGGCGACGCCTTCGTCCGAGAGGGTGCGGATGAGGTCGTAAACCTCCTCCTTGGCACCGACGTCCAGGCCGCGGGTGGGGTGGTCGAAGATCAAGACCTTCGAACGGGCGTTGAGCCACTTGGCGAGGACGACCTTTTGCTGGTTGCCGCCGCTGAGGTTCATGCAAGGGACGTCGACGCCGGGCGTGCGCACGCGCAAGCGCCGGACCCAATCGTTGGCCAGGGCACGCTCTTTGCCCAACGCGATCAGGCCGGCGTTTTGGACGGAACGGAGGTTAGCCAGGGTGACGTTGGGCGTGATGGCGAGCGGCATGACCAGACCCTCGACGCGGCGCTCGCGCGGGATGTAGCCGATGCCGAGGGCGGCCGCCGCGTCCGGCGAGTTTAACCGGACTTCCCGACCGCGCACCGTGAGGTGGCCCGCGGTGTGCGGCAAAAAGCCGAACAAGGTGCGGGTGAGTTCTTCCCGGCCTGAGCCGATGACGCCGGCGATGCCGAGCACCTCCCCGGCGCGCAAGTCGAACGTGACGTCTCGGTAGGCGCGGCCGGCGCCGAGGTCCCTTGCCGAAAGCGTCACCTCGTCGCGGGGTGGGCGCTGGCGCGACTCCCGGTAATACTCGGCCTGCAACTCCCGCCCGACCATCAGTTGGTGTAAGCGCGGCACGCTGGTCTCGCCCGCAGCCACGCCCGCGACGACCCGACCATCCTTCATCACGTAGACCCGGTCGGACACGCTCAGCACTTCGTCGAGCCGATGGGAGACGAACACGAAGCTCGCCCGGTTGCGCAAGGCGCGCACCCGTTCAAACAACACGTCGATTTCGCGTTGCTCAAGCACCGAAGTCGGTTCGTCGAGCAGGATCACGAGGGGCCGGTCGGTTCGTTCTTCCAACGTGAGCGCCTTGGTGAGTTCCACCATTTGGCGTTCGGCGAAGGTCAGCCGCGACGTCCGGGTGCGCGGGTCGAGGTTCACCCCGACCTTGGCTAAGTGACGCCGGGCGGCCGCGCGCAGCGCGCCCCAACGCACGATGCCCCCACGGGTGAATCCCCGCTCCTGGCCGAGGAAGATGTTCTCCGCGATGCTCAGGTTGGGCAGGAGCGACTGTTCTTGGAAGACGATGCCGATCCCGTGGGCGTTCGCGTCGCGTGGGCCCGCGAAGGTGACGGGTTGGCCGCCAAGCCGCAAGGTGCCCCGGTCCGGTCGGTAAACCCCGGCGAGGATGCGCATCAGGGTCGATTTGCCCGCGCCGTTCTCGCCGACCAAGCCGACGACTTCGCCGGGCCGCACTTCCAGGGAGACCGCATCGAGAGCTTGCACGCCGGCGAACGCTTTGCTCACCCCGGCGACCTCCAGCAGCGTTGCGGCCGGCTCCTTCATTTGGCGAAGCGCGCCCGCTGCCGGTCCATGGACAAGGCCACCGCGACGATGATGATGATCCCTTGGACGCCTTGCTGGAGGGCGGGAGAGATGCCGAGCAGGACCATGCCGTTGCCGATGACGGCGATGATGAGGACGCCCACCAAGGTGTTCAAAACGCCGCCGGACCCGCCGGTGAGCGCGGTGCCGCCTACGACCACGGCGGTGATGGTCGAAAACAGGCGGCCATCGCCGATGGTGGCGTTGCCCTGGCCGAGTTGCGCGGCGGCCAGGACTCCGCCGATGCCATAAAACGCGCCAGCCAAGGTGAACACGCCAAGTTTGATCGCGCGGACCGGAACCCCGGAGAGGGCGGCGAGGTCCTCGCCGCCGCCCACCGCGTAGGCGTGCCGACCCAGCGTGGTTTGGCGTTCGATGAACCAGGCGACGGCCAAGACGACGAGGGCCACCCAGACCGCCAGCGGGCAGTTCCAGAGCCGGGTGAGGGCGAGGCCGCGGATGACGGGGTCGCGCACGCGGGCGTTGGTTCCGCCCAGGATGAGCGTGGCGATCCCGATGCCGATGAACCACGTCCCCAGCGTCACCATGAACGACGGGATGCGCAGCCGGACGTGGATGGAGCCGTTGAGGAAACCGATGGCGGCCCCAGTGACGATCGCGAGCGCAGGTCCCCACCAGCCGAAGCTGTTGGCGTTGGCGTCGTTGCGCACGAGCACCGCCACGGTCACGGCCGCCAAGGCGACCACGCCTTCCACCGACAAGTCGACGCTCCCGAGCAGGATGATGAACGTCGCGCCGCAGGCCAACACCAGCGGGATCGACGCTGAGTTCGCCACCCGGATGAGATTGTTGACCTCCCAGAACCGAGGGTTTCGCCAGCCGATGAGGAGCGCCAACGCCACCAAGGCGAAGAACGGCGCCAACGGTTTGAGCCGTTCCAGCAGGCGGGAAGGGGTGCGCTCCATGCGGGCAAGGTGCGGCCGGCGGGGCTGGCCAGGGGCCGCGTCGAGGGTCGCCTCAGCAGCCAACAGCGGGACGGGGCGCGGCGCCTGACCGGCGCCACGCCTCTCCCGAGCAGGGCCGGCGGCGGCTTAGGCGGCCAGGTTGCCCCAAAGGTCGTTGGCGTCGGTCTTGGGCGTCGTGTCGATGTAGTTCTTGTAGTAATCCTCGACGGTGTCCTTGGTCACCAGGATACCCTTGGCTTTGTAATCGCGGTGGTTGGCGGGTTCTTTCGCCACGTCGATCTTGCCGGTGCGCGCCGCGTAACCCAGCGCCAAGCCCATGTACCCTTGCCAATACGGGTTGGACGACACCGTCGCGATCATGTCGCCGTTGCGGACGCTGTCGATGGCGAGTTTGATGCCGTCGTAACCCGTGACCGGCATCTTGCCGGCCAACCCTTCCGCGCGCAACGCTTCGAGCACGCCGCTGGCCATGTCGTCGTTGGCGGCCCAGATGCCTTTGATGTCGTCGCCGAAACGGGTGAGCCAACTGCTGGTGATGTTGAACGCATCGGAGGCCTTCCAGTTGGCCACTTGGAAGTCGAGCAGCTTGATGTTGGGGTTGGCCGCGAGCGCCTTGTCGAGGCCGCCCTTGCGTTGGATGGCGGGCGTGTTGGAGATGATGCCGCCCAACGCGACGATCCCGCCCGAACCGCCCATCTTTTGGAAGAGCGCTTCCGCGGTTTTCTGGCCGTAGCTGACCCCGTCGAACTGGATGTGCGCCACGTAGTAGGGGTTGAAATCCTGCGGGTGCAAATCGTCCGGTTTATTCCACTGGGTGACGACGTGCGCTTTGGCGTTGACGCACGCCTCGACGATCGGCCGTGCGTCGGGCGAATCGTTGGGATCGACGTTCAGCACCAAGTTGCCGCGGGTTTTGGCCACAACGGCCCGGACGTCGGCGATGCCCTTTTCGCTGTTGCCTTCGGTGACCAACGTCACGTAATCGCAACCGACCAATTTGGCGAAGTCCTGGCCGCCCTGGTTCCACGTGGCGTGGTACGGGTTGGCGAGCGAACGGATGGAGTTGCAAAGGACGGGTTTGTCTTCGGCGGCGAACAGGCGCCGCGGCAGCAGCGAGACGGCCGCCGCGGTACCGACGGCGGTGCGGAGGAAGGTCCGACGGGGCAGCGGGGTGCCGCTGGATGTGGGGGGATGGTGTGCGCTCATGGGAAAGGCCGCGCCGCCCGCGGGTCTTGGGTAAACGGACCGACCCGACAACAAGGTCAACAGGGGGAGCCCGGGGGCAAGCGTGTGCGAGATTACCGGGCGCGCGCGGATTTGCAATGCGAAAGGGGGGGCGCAAGCGCCGTTGCGGGTTTCTTGTTTCTGGTCTCTGGTCGGGTGGGGAACGTCCCTAGGTGTTCCCGACGGGCGTCGGGGTGCCCCTGGAAGGGGCCGCGCCGCCGGGCGGCGTCGCGCACCGGTGCGGGCGGGGGTTAGAGCCTTGCTCTGACCGCGGTGCGAATGACCCCCGGCAGCGCGGTCCACCTTTGTTCGGGCCGTGGCGGTCCCGCGACTGCGGGATTAGACTCGCCTGCCCCATCACTTTTTAGAGCCGCGCTCCGACAAGGGTGGCTTCAACCGACGCGGCCCGATCGATCGTTGTTCCTGCCGGCACCCTCCGCCCGCCAACCGTTCACCCCGATGGCGCCCGGCATTGGCGGCCGGGTCTTCGCCCCACCGGGTCGCTCGTTGGGCTGCCCATCCCCAACCAGGGACCCGCAACCTCCTCAGGCGGCATTCGTCCGCCGGCGGAGGTGAAGGCGGCGGAAGGCGAGCGGCGGCATCCCGTAAAACCGCCGGAACATCCGGCGGAAGTAATCCGCTTCGGCATACCCGCAGGAGGCGGCGACCTGTTTGACGCTCAAGGCCGAGAGCAGCAAGAGACGGCGCGCGTGTTCCATCCGCGACCGGTGGATCGCCTCCGTCAGGCTGTGGCCGAAATTTTCCCGGTAAACCCGCCCAAGGTAATCCGGGTTGCAGCTCAGGGCGTCGGCGATGCGGCAGGTGGTGAGCACTTCCCGGAATTTTTTCCCGATCATCTCGTGGGCGGACGTGGCCAAGCCTGCGTCCGTCCGCATCGCCGCCGGTCCGCCACTGGCTTGGGCAGCGATTTCCAGCAGCATGAGCTTAAGCAGCGCGCCGGCGTAGTTGGATTCCAAGCGAGAGGTTTCCTGGTCGTCGAGGAAGCGGTGAAAAAGTTCGACCAGACGGAGCGGTTCGCGCAACTGGCTGTGCTGCCGCACGATCGCCGCGTCCGGGGTTCGGACGCCCCGGAGGATCCGCAGGTGCACCCAGTAGAAGGTGAGGTCGGCGGCGAACGGCGCGCTCGCCCCGTGACGCCGATGCGGCCAGAGGAGCAGGGTTTGGCCGGGGCCGGCGTGGAAGCTTCGCGCCCCTTCCCAAAGGCAAAGCGTGCCGGTCCTTATCAGGATCAGTTCGTAGGTGTCGAGCGTGCGTTCGGCGTGCGTGCCCGTGCCGTTGGAAGCAAACAAGCCGCCGTTGCACGCGCGCACATCGCTGCGGCTAGAGATGTACAGGAGGGAACCGTCCGAAGGGGGGGAGGTCATCGGAAAAGTCGGAATCGTCCGGGCTTTCTACGGGCCAGTGTAGTTGTGGTGCCTAAGCGGATCCAATACAAACGGGCATGGACGCAAGTTGGCGGCCGGTTCCGCGCGCCCGGGTGGCAATCCCCGACGGTTTTTGGAAGGGGTGGCGCGATCTCATCGGGGAAAAGACGCTGGCGCACCAACTTGGGGAGATGCGGGCGCAAGGGCACCTCGACGCCTTGCTCCTCGACCCGCTGCGCCATCGCGGGCGCCGGTTGGAAAACGATTGGTACTGGGGCGGCAGCATCTTTTGGGATTCGGATCTCGCGAAATGGTTGGAGGCAGCGGCGGCCCGCTATGAACAACGGCCCGAGCCGGGGTTGCTCGCCCTGATGGACGAGGTCATCGCACGATTTGAAGGGGCGCAGTTGCCCGACGGCTACGTCAACAGCCACATCCTGACCTGGCGCCCCCGCCACCGTTACAAAAACTTGAGGGACCTGCATGAACTTTACTGCGCGGGACACCTCATCGAAGCGGCCGTGGTGCACCGGGAAGCGACCGGGCAGGAACGGTTGCTCAACGTCGCCCGCCGTTTCGCCGATCACCTCGTCGCGCGGTTCGGCCGCGAACCGGGTCAACTCCGCGGTTACGACGGTCATCCGGAGATCGAACTGGCGCCGCTCCGGCTGCACGACCTCACCCGGGAAC
>CAXUNV010000255.1:0-6939 GCA_964252355.1 uncultured Chthoniobacterales bacterium
AACCCGGATTGCGGGTTGAAGACCCGGGACTGGGCCGAGGTCGAGCCGGCCCTCAAAAACCTAGTCGCCGCCGCGCGCCGCGTCCGGGCCGACCACCCGGCCACCGCCCGCCAAGACACCCCCAACCCCCACGCCACCAACCCATGAACGATCCCATTCTAAAGAACCCTGCCCTTCTTCCCACTCCCGCTGCCACTTCCGGTCCGCGGCCCCTCGTCATCCGAAGGGATCGGCCGGGTGAAGGCGCCGGCAGCCGGCGCGCCGTGCCGTGGCTCGGGCACAAAATCGCCGGGGCCGTCGCGGCGGCTTGCCGGGCCGAAGGCGTGGACGACACCCTCGGCCGGCAGGTGCAGGACCTGATCGAGGCGCGACTCCGGCGCGAACCGGTCCCGACGATCGACGTCGAGACACTGCAAGATTGGGTAGAAACCTCCCTGGTTCGCGTCGGGCAGCCAGCCGTCGCGCTGGCCTATGCGAAGTACCGCGCGACACGCGCCGCCGCGCGGGTGATGGCGGCGACGACCGCGGTGGCCCACCCCCGAGCAGCGACGGCGGGCGCTCCTGGCGCGACCGAAGACGTGCAAGCCCGGGTTCTGTTCGCTGTGCGGGGTCTGGCGCTGGCCGCCGCTCCGGACGAACTTCTGGCGCGCCTTCTCCCGGGCGTGACTGGCCAAGAGTCTCCTGAGGCCCGCCGCGACACGGTCGTGCTCAACGCCAAGGGGTTGCTCGACGCGGAGGCGGATGCCCGGTTCTTCGCCGCGCGGATCCTGCTCACCTACGTCTACGAGGAGACGTTGCCGTGGCGCGTCGCCGACGGGACCAAAGCCCTGCGCGAGGCGCACCGGCGCGCATTCCTCGCCTACCTGCCGCGTGGCATCGAACTCGGCCGGCTGGATGCCCGTCTGGCCCGTTTTGATCGGGAAAAACTCGCCGCGGCGCTGGACCCGGGCGCGGACCTGGGGTTCGACTTCCTTGGCATCCAGACGCTGTACGACCGGTACCTCATCCACCTGAGCGATCCGCTCACCGGGGCCAAGCGGCGGTTGGAGGCGCCCCAGATCTTCTGGCTGCGCGTGGCGATGGGGTTGGCCGTGCTGGAGGACGACCCCGACGCGCGCGCGCTGGAGTTTTATGCGCTCTACCGCGAGCGGCGCGCCTGTTCGTCAACCCCCACGCTCTTCAACGCGGGCACGCCCCGGCCGCAGTTGTCGAGCTGTTACCTCCTCGCGTGCGGCGACAGCATTGAAAGCATCACGGAAACGTGGCGGCGTTTTGCCCAGCTGTCGAAATGGGCGGGCGGCCTCGGTTGCTCTTGGACGGCGATCCGCGGGGCCGGTGCGCCCATCCGCGGCACCAACGGCGAGAGTTCCGGCGTCGTCCCGTTCCTGAAGGTCAGCAACGACGTCGCCGTGGCCGTCAACCAAGGCGGCAAACGGCCCGGGGCGCTCTGTTCCTACCTCGAGCTCTGGCACGCCGACATCGAAGAGTTCCTCGACCTCCGCAAGGAGGCGGGGGACGACCGGCGGCGCACGCACAACATGAACACGGCGCATTGGATCCCCGACCTGTTCATGAAACGGTTGCAGGCCATCTCGGACGGCGCGCTCGGCCGCGACGCCACCTGGACGCTGCTCCGCACCAACGACGCGCCCGACCTCCCCGACCTTTACGGGCAGGCGTTCGAGGCGCGGTACGCCCACTACGAACGGCTCGTCGATGAAGGGAAACTCTGGGGACGCAAGGTCCGCGTGCTGGCCCTTTGGAAACGGATGCTCGAAATGCTGTTCGAGACGGGACACCCCTGGTTGGCCTGGAAAGATCCGGCCAACGTCCGCAACCCGCAAGACCACGCCGGCACCATCCACAATTCCAACCTCTGCACCGAGATAGAACTAAACACGTCCGAAGAAGAAGTTGCGGTCTGCAATCTCGCCAGCGTGAACCTCGCGGCGCACCTCCGGCCGGACGGCCGCCTCGACGGCCCGCGGCTGCAGGTGACCGTGCGGACGCTGGTGCGGATGCTCGACAACGTGGTCGACGTGAACTTTTATCCGGTGGCCGAAGCGGCGCGATCCAACGGAAAGCACCGGCCGGTCGGGTTGGGCGCGATGGGGTTACAAGATGCGCTCTACGCCAAGCGGGTGCCGTTCGACAGCGCCGCAGCGGTCGCTTTCAGCGACGAGGCCTTTGAGTTCATCGCCTACCACGCCTACGCCGCCAGCAGCGACTTGGCGCGGGAGCGCGGACCCTACCCGAGCTTTGCGGGTTCCAAATGGGACCGCGGGCTGCTCCCGCCCGACACGCTGGACCTGTTGGACCGGGAACGCGGCGTCCCGGTAAAGGTCGACCGGACGCGTCGGCTCGATTGGGATGGGTTGCGCGCGCGGGTCGCCCGCCAGGGCATGCGCAATTCGAACTGCCTCGCGATCGCGCCGACCGCCACGATTTCGAACATCCTGGGCTGCAGCCCGTGCACGGAGCCGACCTACAAACACATCCACACGAAGTCGAACATTAGCGGCGAGTTCGTCCGGACCAATGATCACTTGTTGCGCGACCTCCAGGCCCGCGGGTTGTGGGATGAGGCGATGCGCGCCGACCTGAAGTATTTCGACGGGAGTGTGCAAGGGATCGAGCGGGTACCGGACGACCTGAAGCGGCTTTACAAGACGGCGTTCGAGATCGCGCCGACCTGGGTGTTGCAGGCGGCCGCCGCCCGGCAAAAATGGATCGACCAAGCGCAGAGCACCAACCTTTGGCTGGCGGAAGCGGATGCACGCCTGGCCAGCTTCATGTACCGCGAAGCGTGGGAACGCGGGCTGAAGACGACTTATTACCTGCGGACGCTGAACGCCAGCGGGATCGAGCACGCCGGGCGCGACCTCCTCCTGCCCGTAGAGGAAAGTCGACGCCTGCGAGGCCTGCCAGTAGGTGCGCCTGGAACGGGTCGCCGGCGCAACGCCGGCGTGCGTTGCGGGCCGGGCGCCACCGCCGACTGAGGGGAGCGCGGGCGTCTCGCCCGTCCCGGAACCAAGCTGCCCACAAGGTGAATCACCATACCAGGGTCATTCGCGCCCGCTTTACGGACGGGGCCCGGCCGGGACCATCACCGGCGGCTTTCGCCGGGTGGCGGGTTCCGGCGTCGTCCCACCATCCACGCCAGCCGCGTCGGGGGTAGAAAGTCCGCGGATCATCGTCAGGAATTGCGCCAGCGCCGTGGAAGTCGAGTCCCGCAGCCAAACGGTGTGGAGCTCCAGCGGAGGCACGGCTTCCGGCAAGCGCAAACGTTTGCTCCGCAACGTCGGGCGTAAGGTCCCGTCGAAGATGTCTGGGAGGACGGCCACGCCGTAACCGGCAGCGGTCATGGCCAACAGGTTGCCGACGCCGTCGACGGCTTGCAACCCGCGTGGCACGACCCCGGCGCACCCGAGGAGGTCGGGCAGACGCTGGGTGTGGCACGGGGCGTGTTCCAGTCGCTTGTAGAGGACGGTCTCCTGGGCCAGCGCTTCCAGCCCGATCTGGCCGCCCCTCCGCTTCGCCAGCGCGTGCCCGGCGGGTAGCACGGCGAGCAGCGGCACGGAGAGGACCGCTTCGGTCTCGAAGCAAGGGTCGACCCGCAGACCGTGGTCCGCCACCAAACCTAACTGGGCCCGTCCGCTCCGCAGGGCGGCGAAGCCGTCTGCGCCGTTCATCTCGCGGATCGAAACCTCCACGTGCGGGAAACGACTTTGGAATGCTTTCAGCCAGTCGGGCAAGACCCGGGCAGACAATTCCGAGTAGTTGGCGATGACCAAGCGGTTCTGCGCACGCTGGCTCTGTTCCTGAACGCGCCGACGCGCGGCGTCCAGTACGCCAAGCACCCGCTTGGCGTCGGCCAGGAAGAGGCGGCCGGCCTCGGTCAAGGCGACCTCGCGGCGGCTGCCGCGCTCCAAGAGGCGGGCGCCGAGCTCCTCCTCCAAGGCTTGGACCTGGCGGCTCAAGGGCGGTTGGCTTAAGTGCAACTGCTCGGCTGCGCGGCGGAACGAACGCAGCTCGGCCACGGCGACGAAGGCGCGCAGGTGACGCAGTTCCATAGGAGCAGCAACGTGGTGGTTTGATGTCGTGGCGACATCAAAGATGACCACAAAAGCAATGGTTCGGCGCGGCGTCAAACCGTAACCTCACGCCCAAGCCCCCCTCGGGTAGTCCCGCTTGGTGACGCCGGTTACCCATGGTGAGAGCGTGCCTTACTTCACCCGCATAATCCGCACCGCACATGGGCAAAACGCTGACTCGCCTCACCGAGACCCCTGCTTGGAACCAGACGCTCTACGCAGAGGTCGACGCATTGGAATTCAAGCACGCCTTCGACTGCTTTCTGCCCGACGCCGAGCTGCGGTCTGCCGGTGCGCACGCGCGCCGGACCGGGGCCATTCAGGAGTTACTCCTCAAGGTGGACGGCCCCCTCATCTGCGAGCACCACGTGCGCGAGTTCTGCGACGGGTCGCCGCCCCAACCGGCGCGCGGCGACATCGACGCGGCTAGAAAGGGCGGGCCAGCGGAAGCGACCACGGCGCGCCGCTTCAATCCAGTTTACACGTCAGAAGCCGCGCCGAACCAGGTCCAGCGCTGGGTAAACGTCGTAGGGCCCATGGCGGCGCGCACCCTGAGTGAGAAAGAGGGCGCATAAAACCACTTAAGTGAAAATCGTTGCTGTAGGTTTTGGTGAACCTGACGTCCTGCGGGCGATGCCGTCCGAGCCTCGCCCGCCTGGCAAGGGCGAGGTCACGATTCAGATCCGTGCCGCGGGAGTCAACCACGCGGACTACAAAGTCTACCATAACCCGTCGTACCGAACGAGCCACGGGCAGAAACCGCCCACTTTCCCGCTGGATTTGGGCGTGGAAGCGGCGGGGGTGGTGAGCGCCGTCGGCGAGGGGGCGCTAGGGCCCGCCGGCCCGGTCGCGGTGGGCGACGAGGTCATCGCCTACCGGATCACCGGCGCCTACGCGGAGGCGCTCACCGTTCCCGCCGCAACGGTCATGCCCAAGCCGACCAAGCTATCGTGGGAACAGGCCGCCACCATGATGCTGGCCGGCACCACGGCCGCGCACACGTTAGCAGCCGTGCGCGCCCGGCCCGGCCAGACCGTGCTCGTCCACGCGGCAGCCGGCGGCGTGGGGTTGGCGGTGGTGCAGTTGGCGACCCTCGACGGTATCCGCATCATCGGCACGGCCGGCGAGAAAAGCTTCGAAATCCTGCGCGGCTACGGCGCCGAGCCGGTGGCCTACGGCGACGGACTCAAGGCGCGCGTGGAAGGGCTTGCCCCGGACGGAATCGACGCGGCCATTGACTTGGTCGGCACCGATGAGGCAGTCGATGTCTCCCTCGCGCTGGTGGCCGACCGCTCGAAGATCGCCACCGTCGTCGCCTTCGAGCGCGCGAAGGCAACGGGCATTCAGGCGCTCGGGGGTTCCCCGGGCCAGCACGAGGCGGGCATTGCCATCCGCGACGCCGCCCGGCTGCGGTTGACGGCCCTGGCCCAGGCCGGCGCGTTCGAAGTCAAGGTGTCCCGGCGCTTCCTGCTCGCCGAGGCGGCGAAGGCGCACCGACTCCTGGCCAAGGGCGGCGGCGGTGGCCATTTGGTTCTGGTGACGACCGATGCCGAGGGACGGTGAGAATGGCGCGAGAATGAGTCAACCGTTAAGCCCTACCACCAACTCGGCGAGCACCTCTTATTGGACGGTGTGACTCATCTGATTAGAAGAACACGCTTATGGCAAATGCGTTGAAGGTTGGAATCATCGGTGCCAGCGCCGGGCGCGGCTGGGCCAAGGAATCGCACGTGCCCGCCGTGCAAAGGCTGGCGGGCTTGGAATTGGTCGCCGTGGCTTCGGGCAATCAGGAAAAGTCCGACGCCGCCGCCCGGGCTTTCGGCGCGAAGCGGGGCTACGGCGACGCCAAGGAGCTAGTCCAGGCTTCGGACGTTGATCTGGTGACGGTAGCCGTCAAGGTGCCGGATCATCGCGAGGTGGTCTTGGGCGCCCTGGCCGCGGGCAAGCACGTGTACTGCGAGTGGCCGCTAGGCCGCGACTTGGGCGAAGCCGAAGAACTGGCCGCGGCGGCGCGCACGGCCGGCGTCCACGCGGCCATCGGCCTGCAGGCACGCCTGAACCCCGTCGCGCGGCACGCACGAGCACTGGTCGCCTCCGGCGCCGTTGGACGGGTGCTCAGCGCACAGCTCTGTTCCGCCACGATTGCGTTCGCGCCGAAGATCGGGGCGGCGGACGCCTACTTGGAGAAAGCCGAGAACGGTGCCACCCTGATCACCATCCACGGCGGCCACGCCCTCGACCTCGCCGCCGCCGTGCTGGGTCCGTTGGAAAATCCGACTGCGCTAGCCACCACCCAGTACCCCGAAGTCGAGGTCGGTGAGGAGGGCAAAAAGCAGGCGCGGTCGATCCCCGACCATCTCTTGGTGCAGGCGCGCCTCGCCGAGGGCGGCGGCGCGTTGTCCGTCGAGGTGGCCGGGGGACGGCGACCCGAGGCGACGGACTTCTGGCTGGAAGTGGTCGGCGACGCAGGGAGGCTCATGCTGGAGGGCGGCGCGCCCCGCGGTTTTCAGTCTGCCCGCTTGCAGCTTTTGTTCAATGGCGAAGCTCGACCGGTAAACGAAGGGGAAATCGCCGCCATGCCTGACGCTGCCGCCAACGTGGCGGCCGTCTACGCGGCCCTACGCGACGACGTCGCCAACGGCACGTCGGACGCGCCCGGGTTCGACCATGCCGTCGGCCTGACTCAACTCATCGACGAGGTGTGCGCTTCGTCCTAAACGGGTAACTGCCGACCGGGTTGATCATCCCGCGAGCCACGGGGATAGCGTCGCGATGGGAAGCCGGAAGCCCGAAGCCGGAAGGTAGCAACGGTGTTTTTCCTTACGTTTTCACGGGGCGTTGGGTC
>CAXUNV010000256.1:0-6905 GCA_964252355.1 uncultured Chthoniobacterales bacterium
TCCCCAGCCCGAAACCAGCCACCTTCCCCAGGGTTTTCGCCCGACCGGTCCACCCGCGGGCTCCGGCCCGCGCGGAACGCGAAACGCCGAACCCGGAACTCCGATCCCATTTGCCCCCCTCCCCGCACTCATTTATACATGGCGCATGCTCGACTACATGCAAAAGGGTGGGCCGCTCATGTGGCTCATCCTGTTGTGCAGCGTCGTCTCCGTCGCGGTCTTCGCCGAGCGTTGGCTGCACTACCACCGTGCCAGCATCGACGTCGGGGAGTTTTTGGGTGGTCTGACGAAACTGATCCGGAATGGCCGGTTTGCCGAGGCGCGCGTCGAGTGTCAGGCGGCCGCGGCCCCTGTGGCCCGGGTGATCCAAGCGGCGATCGCGCGCCCTCACCTGAGCCGGACGGAACTGCGGGAGATCGTGCAGGAAGCCGGCCAACTCGAGGTCCCAAAACTCGAACGTAACCTGGGTTTGCTGGTGGCCATTGGTTACGTCGCGCCCCTGCTTGGTTTGCTGGGAACGGTGACCGGGTTGATCCAGGCTTTTGTGCAACTTTCGGCTAACAACGGTTATGCCACCTTGGCGGAGGTCTCGGGCGGCATCTACCAAAGCTTGCTGACCACGGCGGGCGGGTTGGTCGTCGCGATCCCGACGATCCTGGCCTACTGCCACCTTTCGGCGCGACTCAACGCCCTGCTTCATGAGATGGAGCGGGCCGGCATTGAGGTGGTGAATGCCATCCTCGAAAACCGCCGGCCAGCCGAAATCATCGATTTTGAGCCGGCCACCCAGGCCTCGGTCGAGCGGCGATGAAGCTGACGCGGACGGTGCGGTTGAACCCGTACCTCATCTTCCTAGTACCGCTGGCCGACCTCACCTTCGTGCTGGTGCTCCTGTTCCTTTCCAGCACGACGTTTCTGCTGCGTTCTGGCATCAGCGTGCGCCTTCCGCACTCCCGTTTCGTGCTCGGGCCCGAACAGAACCCGCTCATCCTCACGGTGACGGCGTCACCCTACCCGACGATCTACTGTCGTGACGGCAAGTTTACTTTGGCAGAACTGCCGAAGGGCTTGGCTGGCGAGCAGCGGGAAAATGCCGAAGTGGTGATCCGCGCCGACCGCGACACCCCGCACGGGCTGGTGGTCCAGGTGATGGACCTCTGCTTGGAGCGTGGCTTCAACGTGGTGTTGGCGACGACGCCCAAGGAAGAATGAGCGGGGACCCGGCGAACTTCATCTTCGATTGGCGCCGAACCCGTTGGAGCGGGTGGCTGCCGGCCTGCTTGGCACTCTCCCTCCTAGGTCACCTGCTCTGTTTCTACGCCTTCCACATCGTCTACCCGTCCACGGCGACGTTGCTGCCGGCGGCGGCGAGCGTCGGGGTGTTGAACCGTCAGGTGGAAAGCGACCGCCGCTTGTTGGAGTGGGTGGACCTGCAGGATCCCGGGGCGATCACGGCCCCGACGTTTCGTCCCGAACGGCTGAACCGCCTTCTTCCCCGGTACGGGCGAGCGGAGGGCGACGCCGTGCCGACGTTTGTCCCCCTCGACCCGCCCGCGCGGGACGGGTTCCCGCCCATCTTCGGTCCGGACGGCGCACTGACGAACCGTCCGGCACCGGCGCCGGCACCCGCGGCGATGTTCCCGTCGCGCCTGGAACCGAGCAGCACCTTGCCCGCGCCCTTGGCACCGCCACCCTTGCCGCGCGCGCTCGCCCCTCTCGAACCGACCGTGCTCTTCTTGGGCGTCGACCCGTCCGGCGCCGTTTCGCTTTGCCTGCCCTGGCGGTCCAGCGGGAGCCCCGCACAGGACCGGGCCGCCGAGAGCTACGCGCGCGCCCTGCGCTTTGCGCCAGCGCTGCGCGCCGGGTCCGGCACCCTGCGTTTCGTCTGGGGTTACGATGGACCGTGAACGACGCCACCCGGGCGCTGCCCAGTCGGTCTCGCCATGATCCGCATCGAACTTTCGACGTTGGTTTTCGTCTACCTGTTCGTGTTGTTGGCCGCGCTTTTTTCCCTCTGGATCGCCTACGCTTGGGGGCGCATCCGGCGGGAAAAACAGGCCTTGCGCTACCGGGTGCGGTGCACGATTTGTGCCACGATTTTCGACGACCGCACCGACGTGGCCCTTCCGCGCTGCCCGCGCTGCGGAAGTCTGAACGAGCGACACCCATTGGGAGGTTTATAGAGTCCTATGTCCATGTTCATCGGCCGCAACCGCAAAGCTCGGGTCACCTACGGTTTTGACGAAATCGCGCTAGTGCCCAGCAGTGTCACCATCAACCCCAACGAGGTCGACATCTCCTTCGCCATCCCCCGGCCTGCGGGCGAGCCGTTGCGGTTAGGCATCCCGGTGCTGGCCAGCGCCATGGACGGCGTCGTCGACGTGCCTTTCGCCATCGCCATGGGTCATTTGGGCGGGCTCGCGGTGCTCAATTTGGAGGGCGTGCAGACCCGGTACAAAAACCCGGAGGAGGTGCTCCTGAAGGTTTTGGAATCCGACAAGGAGCACGTCACCGCGCTCCTGCAGAAGATCTACCAGGAACCGGTCCAAGAAGACCTGATCGCGGCGCGTATCCGCGAGATCAAGGATGCCGGGGCGTTTGCGGCGGTCTCCTCCATCCCGCAACGGGCCGAGCGCTACGGGCAGATCGCGCAGGAGGCGGGCGTCGACGTCTTCATCGTCCAAAGCACGGTGTCGACCGTCCGGCACGTCTCCTCGGAATACCAGTCGCTCGACCTGAAGCGGTTTTGTTCCGCGATGCGCGCTCCGGTCATCGTGGGCAACACCGTCGGCTACGACGTCACCCTGGAGATCATGGAGTGCGGCGTGGCCGGCGTGCTCGTCGGGGTCGGCCCCGGGGCGGCCTGCACTTCGCGCGGGGTGTTGGGTTTGGGCGTACCCCAAGTGACGGCGACCGTCGACTGTGCGGCGGCCCGCGACCAGCACCATAAGAAGACGGGCCGGTACGTGCCGATCATCACCGACGGCGGCATGAGCAAAGGGGGCGATGTCTGCAAAGCCCTGGCCTGCGGCGCCGACGCCGTGATGATCGGCAGCGCGTTCGCGAAAGCCCAAGAGGCACCCGGCAAAGGTTACCACTGGGGTATGGCAACCCCGCACGCCAACCTGCCGCGGGGTACCCGGATCCGGGTCGGCACGACCGGACCCTTGAAACAGATCCTTTTTGGCCCGGCCGAGGTGGATGACGGCAGTCAAAACTTGGTCGGCGCGATCACCACTTGCATGGGCAACGTCGGCGCTGCCACCCTGCGCGAGTTCCAGGAAACCGAGGTGATCATCGCGCCGTCCATCCGTACGGAGGGCAAGCTTTTCCAGCAGGCGCAGATGGTCGGGATGGGCTCGCGAAACTCGTAATAAACGTTTGCTTAACCGGGGAACGGCGAGTAGGCCGTTACCCGAGGACCCATGAGCTATCGACGCGTAGTGATCACCGGCATGGGGCTGATTTCCCCGGTCGGCCATGACCCCGAGGTGTTCTGGGGAAACCTCGTCGAGGGGCGCAGCGGCATCAAACCGATCACCCAATTCGACGCGTCGAGCTTCGACTGCCGTTTCGCCGGCGAGGTGACGGATTTCAACCCGACGGACTATTTCGCCAATCCCAAAGACGTCCGGCGCACCGACCGCTTCGCGCAATTTGCGGTGGCCTGCGCCAAACGCGCCGTGGCCGACAGCGGTTTGGAACCCGCGAAGCTGGATTTGGCGCGCTGCGGCGTGCTGGTGGGGAGCGGCATCGGTGGCCTGCGTACCTTGGAAGATCAGCACACCGTGCTGATGAACAAAGGCGCCTCCCGCGTGTCGCCGTTCATGGTGCCGATGATGATCGTCAACATCGGCAGCGGCCTCATCGCGATGGAGTACGGCTTTGAGGGTCCGAATTTTTCGATCGTCACCGCGTGCGCCACGGCCGCCAACATGATCGGGGAAGCGTGGCGGATGATCCGCTACGGCGAGGCCGACCTCTTCCTGGCAGGCGGCAGCGAGGCCGTGGTTTGCCCGTTGGGCATCTCCGGGTTTTGCGCCATGCGCGCGATGAGCACCCGCAACGACGCCCCCGAGAAGGCTTCCCGGCCCTTCGACCGTGGCCGCGACGGGTTCGTCATGGGTGAAGGCGGCGGCATCTTGGTCGTTGAAGAGTACGAGCATGCCAAAGCCCGGGGCGCCCGCATCTACTGCGAGCTGGGCGGGTACGGCCTCACCTGCGACGCCTACCACATGACCGCCCCCCGCCCGGACGGCACGGTGGTGGCGCGGGGCATGAAGGCGGCCACGGATCATGCGGGGCTGAACCCGTCCGACGTCGATTACATCAACGCGCACGCGACTTCCACGCCGGTCGGCGACCTCTGCGAGACCAACGCCATCAAACTTTTCGCCGGTGAGCACGCCAAAGGCGGGCTGCTGGTCAGCTCCACCAAATCGATGACCGGCCACCTTTTGGGTGGCGCCGGCGGGATCGAAAGCGCCGTCTGCGTGTTGGCGTTGCAGAAAGGGGTGATCCCCCCGACGATCAACCTCGACGAGCCCAGCCCGGATTGCGATTTGGACTACGTGCCCAACGTCGCGCGCGAAAAACCGTTGCGCGTGGCGCTGAACAATTCGTTCGGCTTCGGCGGGCACAACGCGACGCTCTGCTTTAAATCGCTCTGAGCGCACCGGACGTACGGCCCAGCCGTCCCGCAGCGGCGACCCCGGTGGCGGGGGCTCCCCCGGCCTCGCGTTCGGCCATCGTCCTCCTCTTTGTCACCGCCCTACTCTGGTCGCTGGGCGGTGTGCTCATCAAATCGGTTCACGCCAACCCGCTGGCCGTCGCCGGCGGGCGCAGCTTGGTCGCCGTCCTGCTGCTGTCCGCTTACCGGCCGCAGGATTGGCGCCGGTTTTCGCCGGGCGCCCTGGCGGGCGCCGTGGCTTACGCCGCGACCGTGACCTGTTTCGTCGTCGCCAACAAGCTGACGAGCGCGGCCAACGCCATCTTTCTGCAATACACCGCGCCCGTCTACGTGGCGCTCCTTGGCCCGGCGTTGTTGAAGGAACCAACCCGGCGTGCCGATTGGCTTTTCACCGGGTGGGCCTTGGCGGGCGTGGCGCTTTTCTTCTGCGACCGCTTAAGCCCGGGTGGTGCCGTCGGCCTCTGTTTCGCGCTGCTCAGCGGGTTGGCGTTCAGCGCCTTCATCATGCTGCTCCGGGCGCAACGCGACGCCTCGCCCGTGACCGCGATCCTTTACGGCAACGCCCTCACGACCGTCGTCAACGCCCCGTTCTATCTTACGGTCACCACCTGGGGCCACGACTGGCCCTTTCTGCTGACCTTGGGCGCGGTGCAACTTGCCCTGCCATACGTCCTGTACGCCCACGCCCTCCGGCACGTGCGGGCCATGGACGCAGCGCTCATCACCTTCATCGAACCGATCCTGAATCCGGTCTGGGTCGCGTTGGTGCAGCACGAGACCCCGTCGGCGTGGAGCGTGCTCGGCGGCGCCCTCGTCCTGAGCGCGGCCGCCACCCGCGCCGTCCTGGCGGCGAGGAGGAGGTGAGAGAAGCGCAAAACGCGTGCTGAAGGCGTTCGCAGTTCGGCGTCTGGGGCGGGGCAAAAACCACGATCGACCCGGTGGGGCGAAGACCCGGCCGGCAAAGAAGCGCCGCTGCCGGAAAGGACGTCTGCCGGACGGTCTGAGCCGGCGGGAACGGTTCTCGCGCCTAACGGCACGGGGAAATTACCACCACCAGACCTCCTGCTCGAAAATGCTGCCTCGGTACGGCCAATCCTCGGTGCGCGCGACCAAACCGGCTCGGACAGGGTTCTGCTGCATGTAATCCAGCTTCTTGCACGCATCCTCGTAGGAGCGGATGCGATGGTGAAACGAAAGGGACTGCCAGCCACCTCCAGGCAGTGCGGGACGCATCCGACCGAAACGCCGTTTCCAGGCCGTCACCCATTCATCGAACCCGATGTTCAAAGCCGAAGGCTGGGCAAAGAAGTGGAGGTGGTCCGGCATCAGCAGATACGAGGTCACGTGCCACCGATCTTCTTGCCGCCAGACCTCGCCTAGCCGGGCGTGAACCTCATCACACGCCAGCCAACGTTCCCGACGTGCGGTGCACACGGTGACGAACACCAGGGTGGGACGGTCAAGTGAGAGCAGCACGCTCTTGGCTGGGGCACGACGATGACCAAATAACATGCTAAAATATTGTATGGTTTTGTCGACCAAGGGAAGCGGGGAATCTTTCGTGCCGCCCGGCCGTGAGGGTTGCCCCCGCCGGCTCAGACCGCCCGGCGGCGCTCCACCTTAAACGCGGCCCGACTCCGCCGGCCGGGTCTTCGCCCCACCGGCATTTCAACGCGAGGTCGGGCGTTTCTGGTCGAATGTGGGGGCAAACGCCCTGCCCGCCCCCTTCCGTGCCCGCAGTTAGGGTCACTCCCCGACGGCACTCTCCACGCCGCGGCCATTCCCTCCCGAGGGCCGCTGACCCCAGCGGCCCGGGTCTTCGCCCCACCGGGTCCGGGGCGAGTCGGACCGGACCCACCGAAGAAGGTTTGACTCCGACGCGGTAGGCAGGTTAGCTCCCGCCCATGCGACACGGACGTTGGCATCGGCTCGCCCCGTTGGGGCTTGGGGCAGGGCTTTTCCTCTTCAGCGCGCCGCTGCCGGCAGCGACCTTGGAGGTGCTCGACTCGGCGGTGACGGCGACCGCGACCGCGGTGTTCGACCAACCGGGTTTGCCCAACAATTCCCAAACGCGGTCGGCGACGGGCAAGTACAATGCGAGCGCGCACGCGACTTTCGGCGCTTCGCAAGGGTTCACCAGCACCGAAGTCCAGGCGGGCTCCAGAACGAACGGGGAATCCTTCCGGTTCCGTGCCGACGCGTTTGACCGGTACGT
>CAXUNV010000257.1:0-6894 GCA_964252355.1 uncultured Chthoniobacterales bacterium
TCATCAACCCCATGATATTCATCGTTTCTCTCACCGCTTCCCTGCTGCTCGGCTGCACCGCCGCCTGGAGTGCTCCCAAAGAGCTCACCCTGTGGGTGACCGACTTCAACGCGGCCCAGGTCTCCCATTTCAATGCGACCGTGATCGATGCGTTCAACGCTTCGCAAGGTGACTACAAGATCAAAGCGCAACTGATCCAGCAGTACGATCGGGAACTCAAACTGGCCCTATCGGCCGGCAAAGGCCCCGACGTGCTCTTCACCGAGGGTCCATCTTACCTGGTCCAATACAGCAAGAACGGACTCGTCATCCCGCTTAATACTTACGCTGAGAAATACGGTTGGGATAAGCGGTTCATCCCGAGCATGCTCAACCTCCAAAAAATCGGCGAGAAGCTCTACGGGCTGCCCGACGAGTACGAGAGCATGTTCCTTTACTACAATAAGACGCTGTTCGAAAAGAACGGCTGGACCGTGCCCAAGACCGCGGAGGAGTTCGACCGCCTGGCCGAGGCGGCCAAGGCCCAGGGGATCACGCCCTTGGCGGCCGGCAACGCCAACTGGAAGGGCACCAACGAGTGGTTCGTCACCGCCGTCCTCAACCACTACGCCGGGGCGGACAACCTCTACCAAGCCCTGACCGGCAAACTTCCCTGGAGCGCTCCGGTGTTCGTCGAGTCCATCCGCCTGCTGAGCGACTGGTGGAAGAAGGGTTATTTCAGCAAGAACTATTATGCGCTCACCGGCACCCAGGCCGTGGACGACGTGGCTACGGGCAAGGCCGCCATGACCATCAGCGGGTCATGGGCCATCCACGACCTCACGCAGACCTTCGCGCAGAGCGGCCAGGAGTGGGGTTGGGCGCCCATCCCCTCGTTTGCGTCTTCCGCAGTCTACCCGCTTTATGAAATCGGCATCGGCGGCACGCAGTCGATCAACAAATTCAGCAAGAGCCCGGATGGGGCGGCCGCCTTCTTGGATTTCATGTACCAGCCGAAGACCTTTATGGCGTGGACCGAAGCGGAACCCGCCTCCGGTCAGTTGCTGCCGCCCGGGAACTTCACCGAACAGGAGACGGCCAGCACGAAACTCGACCCGCGGATCGTCGACCAGAACCGCCAAGTGCTGGATTGCATCAAGCGTGGCGCGATCGGCTACACGACGTGGACCTTCTGGCCCGACCGCACGGAGCAATACATCATTGATGGCATCGAGAAGGTCTGGGCCGGCCAGCTCTCGGTCGAGGATTACCTTAAGGCCGTGAACGACCAGTTTATGCAAGACACGAAAGACGGCCGCGTGCCGCCGATCAGCGCCCCTGGCCAAGGCGCGGGTGTCGCCACCCCTTCGACCCGATGAGCGCGTCCCTCGCCGTTTTGCCGGCTGGGCCTACGTCGCACCCTCCCTGCTGATCAACGCGTGTTTTCTGTTCTTCCCCGTCGTGGCCACCTTGTGGATGGCGTTCACCTCGTGGAATGGCCTGGAACCGCCGGTCTATGCCGGGTTTAAGAACTTTTCTGAACTCCGCAACCAACCGGCGTTTTGGGGCGCGCTGGCCAACAACGTGAAGTGGACGGTCATTTTCCTCACGATCCCTGTGGCGCTGGCGCTGGTGGTCGGGGCCGCCCTCTTCCGGCACCGCCGCCTCGGTTTCTTGCAGACGGTTTTCCTGGTGCCCTACATCCTGCCGACGGTCATCCAGGCACGGCTCTGGCAAGGGATGATCTTCAACCCGCAATCGGGCCTGTTCGGCTGGCTGGGCCGGCATGGCCTGACGATCCCGGACCCGTTGATCAACACGTCAACGTCGCTGTACGGGATCGCCTTGGTCAACCTCTGGGCTTGGTGGGGCTTTCTCACGGTCATCTTTTACGCCGCCTACCGCCAAGTCGACCGAGAGCTGCTGGACGCGGCGCGGGTGGAGGGTGCCGGGTTCTGGCGCCAGCTCTACTACGTCCAGATCCCCCTAATCCGACCGACGGTTTTTTTCATGCTCATCATGACCACCGTCTGGTCCTTCCTGGTGTTCGACTACATCTACGTCCTCACCGACGGGGGGCCGGCCGGCTCCAGCGAGGTCCTTTCCACCTTGGCTTTCCGCTTGGGTTTCGAACGTTTCGAGTTCGGCAAAGCGGCTGCCGTTTCCGCCTGTGCAGGCTTCCTCGGGTTGCTGGCGATCGGACTCTACCTTTGGGCGCAACGCCGGGGGGTGGAACGGTGAACGCCGGACGTAACTGGGCCAACCGAGCGGTGGTGGCGGTGCTGTTGCTGCTGGCCGCGGTGAGTCTTTTCCCGGTGGCGTTGATGTTCCTAAACAGCCTCAAGACGGATGTGGCCGTGCAGACGAACCCGCTCAGCCTGCCCACCCGGTTGGCTTGGGAAAACTTCGCCCAAGCGTGGGAACAAGCGCACTTGGGCGACGCCCTCGCGCTCAGCAGCCGGATCGTGGTTTGGACGGTCTTGTTGACGGCGACCACCACCAGCCTGACCGCCTACGCGTTGGCCCGCCGCAAACTGCGCGCCTGGGCGGCGGTCAGCGCTTACCTGCTCGTTGCCACCACCGTGCCGGTCACCCTCCTGATTTTTCCGCTTTACGGCCTCTTGGTACGGTTTGGGTTATTGGGCAACGAATTCGTCCTTTCGCTGGTTTACACCGCGCTTTACACCCCGTTTTCCGTTTTCCTGCTCCGTTCGTACTTCCTCAACATCCCGACCGAGTTGGAGGAAGCCGCGCAACTGGACGGGGCCGCCTCCCTGCAGATCTTTCTCCACGTCGTCCTGCCACTCGTGCTGCCCGGGGTGCTTACCGTGATCCTCATCGTGGCCTTGTTCACCTGGAACGAGTTCCTGCTCTCCCTCACGTTCTTCCAAAGCCAAGACGTGAAGACGGCCATCGTACAGTTCTACTCGTTTCAGGGTCGTTTCGGCACGCAATGGAGTTTGATGATGGCGACTGCCGTCATCCTGGCCGGGCCCATCATCGCCCTCTTCCTCATCCTGCAACGCTTCTTTGTCGAAGGTTTGGTCGGCGGCAGCGTGAAAGGCTGAACGTTTTCATGCTTACCTCCCCCACTTACCTCGAACGCGTCTACGCCGGCATCCTCGGCAAAACCATCGGCGTTTACCTCGGCCGGCCTTTCGAAGGTTGGACGCACGACCAAATCGTCCGCGAACTCGGCGAGATCGACGCTTACGTCCATGAGCGGTTCAACGTTCCGCTGGTGGTCGCGGACGACGACCTTTCCGGCACGTTCACTTTTTTACGTGCCCTCGGCGACGTTCCGGACCCGAGGGCATTGGAGGCCAAGGATGTCGGCGAGGCTTGGCTCAATTACCTCATCGAAGAACGCACCGTCCTTTGGTGGGGCGGGTTCGGCAACAGCACGGAACACACCGCTTACCTGCGCCTCAAAGCGGGGATACCCGCCCCGCAGAGCGGGTCGCGTGCCCTCAACGGGCGGACGGTTTCCGAACAAATCGGCGCGCAAATCTTCATCGACGGCTGGGCCATGGTCGCGCCTGGCGACCCGGCCCTGGCCGTCCAGCTCGCCGGGAAAGCCGCGTCCGTGAGCCACGACGGCGAGGCCGTCCTCGCCGCGCAGTTCCTCGCGGCGATGGAAGCCCAGGCGTTCGTGGAAGCGTCGATGGAACGCCTTTTCGAAGCCGGGCTCCGGTTTGTGCCCGCCGATGCCTTGATCAGCCGGCTGGCCCAGGACGTCCGGTCCTGGGCGACACGGGGCGACTGGCGCGAGACGCGGGCCCGGGTGGAGGAAAACTACGGCTACGACCGCTACGGCGGCAACTGCCACGTCATTCCTAATCACGCCGTGGTCCTCTTGAGTCTGCTCCATGCGGAAGACGATTTTCGGCAAGCCCTCACCATCGCCAACACGTGCGGTTGGGACACGGACTGCAATTCGGGCAACGTCGGCTGTTTGTTCGGGATCAAAAACGGATTGGCGGGTTTGGCCGGCAGTGCCGACCTGCGTGATCCCGTGGCCGACCGCCTTTTCTTGGTGTCTGCAGATGGTGGCCGCTGCCTCACCGACGTCGTGCGCGAAACCTACGCCGTCGCCGCTTTGGCCGCGTCCCTCGGGACGGCTGACCCCGTCCCTTCGCCCAAAGGCGGTGCCCGGTTCCATTTCGAGCTGCCCGGCTCGGTGCAGGGGTTTGCCGTTCCTCCCAGTCCGGACGGTTCGCCGGTGGCTACGCTGGAGAACGTGGAAGGCGGTAGCCGTCTCGGCCGGCGCAGCCTGCGGGTAAACCTCCGGGCAAGTAGGGAGACGTCTGGTGCGACGGTCCTCACGCCGACGTTCATCCCGCCCGACTCTAAAGGCGCCAGCCATTACGCCCTGCTTGCCAGCCCCACCCTTTACCCGGGCCAAACGGTCCGGGCGGAACTTGCGGCCGCCCCGGAAAATGCCGCCGCCGTCCGCGGGCGCTGGCTCCTCACCGCCTACGGCGAGGACGACATCCTGGAAAGCCACCGTGGGCCGGAGTTCGACCTGCCGCCGGGCGGCCGGACCGCCACTGAGTGGCGGATCGAGGCGCTCGACGGCGCACCCATCGCCCAGGTGGGGTTCGAGTTCGCACCCGGCGTCACCCCGCTTGCCGTCCACCTTGACTTCCTTGACTGGTCCGGGGCACCGACGGTCGCCTTCCACCGGCCCAGCCGGCCGGGTAAGATGTGGCGTCGGGCGTGGGTCAACGCCTTCGACCACCTCGGCACCCGGTGGAAATCGGCCTTTCACCTCTCGCAAGGCACGGGCACCGGCTTCCTGATCACCGGGACGCGCGAGTGGCGCGATTACGAAATCCAAGCGGACCTCGCCCCGATGCTGGCGAAAAGTTTCGGCTTGGCCGCACGCGTGCAAGGCTTGCGGCGCTACTACGCCCTCCTCCTCGGCCCCGGACCGGAAATGCGCTTGGTGCGCCACCGGCACGGCGCCGTCACCACCATGGCAAGCGCCCCGTTCGCGTGGGCGTGGGAACGTGCGTACGGCTTCCGCTTGACGGTCCGCGGGCGGCGGTTGGCCGGGGCTGTCGATGGGACCCGTTTGGAGGTGGAAGATGAGGACCGTTCCGAAGCGCTCGACGACGGCGGCGTCGCGCTGGTCTGCGAGGAGGGTCTGATCACCGGCGATCGGGTGGAAGTCGCCGCCTTGGGATAGCCGCGCAGGCAAAACCGTTCGCGCCAAAGCCCGCTGGACGCCTCACGCCCGCATGTTAGCAATCCCTATTGCCGTCTTTTTGCTGCGTGCTTGCGAACCTACCAAAAAGATCCCCGCGGTTGGTCGGCGCGTTCCAGACTGCCGCCGTTGCCACCGGCTTGGCGCTCGCCTGCCCCGTGCAGGCCGACCCAAAAGAAGTCGTCGTTTGGGTCACCGACCTCACTGACCGGCAATTTGCCCATTACCGAGAGACCGTCGTTGGACCTTTCAACGCCTCTCAGGGCGAGTACCAAGCCACGCCGGTGCTGGTCTCGCAGTACGACCGTGAACTGAAGGCCGCCATCGCCTCCGGCCGAGGACCCGACCTCGTCTTTTCCGAAGGCCCGTCATACCTGGTCCAACACAGTAAAAACGGACTCGTCTTGCCGCTCGACCCTTACTCAGAAAAATACCGTTGGGACCAGCGGTTCATCCCGAGCATGCTCAGCCTCCAGAAGGTCGGGGACAAGCTCTACGGGCTGCCCGACGAGTACGAGAGCATGTTCTTGTTTTACAACCAGACCCTCTTTGCCAAGCAGGGCTGGACCGTGCCCAAGACCGCGGAGGAGTTCGACCGCCTGGCCGAGGCGGCCAAGGCCCAGGGGATCACGCCCTTGGCGGCCGGCAACGCCAACTGGAAGGGCACCAACGAGTGGTTCGTCACCGCCGTCCTCAACCACCGCGCTGGCGCAAACAATCTCTATGCGGCGCTCACCGGCACCTTGCCCTGGAACGCGCCCGTCTTCGTGGAAGCCGTCAAGCTTCTCCGAGACTGGTGGACGAAGGGCTACTTGAGCCAGGACTACAGCGTGCGGACCAATGCTCAGGCGCTCGCGGCCGTGGCGACGGGCCAAGCCGCCATGACCCTCAGCGGCTCCTGGTGTGTCCACGACCTGATGGAGAGCTTCGCGCAGAGCGGCCAGGAGTGGGCCTGGGCGCCGATCCCTTCGTTTTCCGAATCGGTTCCCTATCCCTTGTACGAGATCGGCATCGGCAGCACGCAGTCGATCAGCAAGTTCAGCAAGAACCCGGACGGCGCGGCGGCCTTCCTCGACTTCATCTACCAACCCAAGATCTTCCTGGCCTGGAACGAGGTGGAACCGGCCTCAGGGCAGCTTTTCCCGCCCGTCGCCCTGAGCGAGGGAGAGGCTGCCAGCGTCAAACTCGACCCGCGCATCGTCGAGCAGAACCGCCAAGTGCTGGAGTGCATTCGGTCCGGCGCGATCGGCTACACGACGTGGACCTTCTGGCCCGACCGCACCGAGCAGGTCATCATCGACGGCCTCGAGAAGGTCTGGGCCGGCCAGCTCTCGGTCGAGGATTACCTCCAGGCCGTGAACGACCAATTCATCCGGGACCTGAAAGGCGGGCGCGTGCCGCCGATCATTGCCCCGGGCAAAGCGGGAGGGTCGGTGATCGAGACGACGCGGTGAGGGCGCTTCGCGCATCGAAAATGACGAATGGCAAAGGCCGAAAGGGAAAAGAAGACGATCCGGCGCAGCCGCCCCAAGAGTGGCCCGACGTGCGTCGCGGGGCCCTGCCCGCCGCGCTACGCCGCGCTCCGCGGGGCGGCTCCTTTCCCAAAGTTCCGCGCCGCCCCGCCCGAAGCGCTTCGCGCAGCGATGCGGGCGGGGCGCCGGGGCGCCCGGGACGGCCGGCCTCCCCCGCCGGGCGTCGCGCCCCGG
>CAXUNV010000258.1:0-2300 GCA_964252355.1 uncultured Chthoniobacterales bacterium
GCCGTGCTTTTGCCCGAGGCGGTCGGCCGCTTCGGCGGGCCCGCGCCACGTCTGGGCAGATGGCGCCTACGCGGGCCGGGGCGTGCCCGCCACCCTGCGCGGGTGGTTCCCGCCACGCGGGCTGCGCGTGGAGATCGTGCGGGCCGAGGCCGGCGTCAAAAGCTTAGCCGTGCGGCCCAAGCGCGGGATCGTCGAGCGCACCTTCGCTTGGCTCACCCTCAACCGCCGGCTTGTCAAAGATTACGAAACGCACGAGGCCACCAGCGAAGCCATGATCCTCATCGCCAGGTCAAGACCCATGGCCAAACGGCTGGCGAAACGGCATTATTAGACAGCCTTTAAGCTTAATGCGCGTTATGGCCGACAGCATCGAGTCGATCTCCAC
The DNA here is from genome assembly GCA_964252355.1 of uncultured Chthoniobacterales bacterium. Taxonomy (GTDB): domain Bacteria; phylum Verrucomicrobiota; class Verrucomicrobiia; order Chthoniobacterales; family JAFAMB01; genus CAXUNV01. Next base: position 386 of record CAXUNV010000258.1, read on the forward strand.
GATGCGCCTGCTCGCGCCCGTGCGGGTGATGCGCAACTACCTGCCGCTGGTCAACATGAAGGCGGGCTACCTGGTGGGCGACTGGCCGGACGAGGCCTTGTATGTGGGGGAGTGAAAGGGGTGCGACGTGGCGTGTTCGCCGTTTGCGGTTTGCCGGAAGGGCGGCGTTTTGCGCTTGCCTGACTATCATAACACGCTAAAAGCGTGTATGTGAAATCTTTTGATTCGTTCGAAGACTTCGAAGCGTTTCAAGCCGCCAGGCTTTTTGCGAAAGAGGTCGGCTGGCTTGTCCGGCGGCATCCGGCGCTGAGACGTGGGTACGACTTGCGCCGGCGAGTCGAGCGCGCCCTGGTTTCCGTGCTTTCGAACTTTGCGGAGGGTTTTGCGCGCGGTGGCAACGCCGAGTTCGCTCAATACCTGTCGATTGCGAAGGGTTCCGCAGCGGAGGTGCTCGCGCAGCTGATTCATGCGGCAGACCAAGAGCTCGTCAGTGTGGCCGACTTAGCACGTCTGCAGACCCTTGGCCGGCGCGTCCTGGCGCTTTTCGGTGGATTGATGGCGCATCTGCGAAACAGCTCGGTGACGGGCTGGAAGTTCAAGCCCTCTAGAACCTCTGCGGATGCCAAAGGGGGTATCCAGGCTGGGCTGGAGCGCCGGTTTGCTAACGCCAAACCGCAAACGTCAAACGTTGCACCCGACACCCCGCGGCCGGGGGCCCCGCGCGGGCAAGGGCCGCGCGCCCGGCGCGGCTCGGCCGGCCTCCGTCCGCGGGTAGCTTCCGAGCACTTTGACAAACGTGCAATGCCGCTGGAGTTCGGCCAGCGCGGCGGCGACCGCCTCGTCCTCGCCATGGCCCGTCACGTCGACGAAAAAGAAGTACTCCCAATTCTTCCGTTTCGAAGGCCGGCTCTCGATCTTGCTCATGCTTAGCTTCAGCCGGTTGAACGGTTCAAGCGCGGCGTAGAGCGCGCCGGCTTCGTCCTGCACGCAGAACATCAACGACGTCCGGTCGTCGCCCGTGCGCGGGCAGGTCGTGTGCGAGACGACCAGAAAACGCGTCGTGTTGTTCGGGCTGTCTTGGACGGAACGCTCGAGGATGGGCAGCCGGTAAACTTCGGCCGCCATCGCGCTCGCCAAGGCGGCCGCTCCCGCTTCCGACGCGGCCAACTCGGCCGCCCGCGTCGTGCTCGACACCTCGACGAGCTCTGCATCGTGCAGGTGTTTCTGCAGCCACTTGCGGCATTGCCCAAACACCTGCGGGTGCGAGTAAACCCGGCGCACCTGCGCCAAGGTTCCGTGCGCCAGGAGGTTGTTTTCGATCCGCAACAGGATCTGCGCGCAGATCTTCAGCTCCGAATCCATGAAGACGTCCAGGGTATGGTAGACCGCCCCTTCCACGGAGTTCTCGATCGGCACCACCCCGTAGTCCGCGCGGCGCCGGGTCACTTGGTCGAAGACGTCGCTGATGTTGGCCTGCGGCTGGTAACGGACCGATGCCCCGAACTTTGCTCGGGCGGCTTGGTGGCTCCAGGTCGCTTCGGGTCCCAGGTAGGCGATGAGGAGATCCTTCTCCAACGCCAGGGACGCGGACATGATTTCGCGGTAGATCGCCCGGATGGAGTGGGCCGGCAAACGGCCTCGGCTTTTCCGCACGAGCGCCTGCAGCAGGCTCTCTTCGCGTTCCGGCGCGTAGATTTCCAGGCCGGCCTCCTTCTTCACCAACCCGACCTCGTGGACCAAGTCGGCGCGCGCGTTCAGCAGCCGAATCAGTTCGGTGTCGATGCCGTCAATCTTCTGCCGGATGTCGGATAAGTTCGCGGTCGCCACGTTCGGTTTCCTTTGGGTCATTCCATGCCTGTTCCACGGCGGCGGCGGGGGGGAAACTGGCCGCCGCCGCCGCCGCCTGGTTGCCTGC
>CAXUNV010000258.1:2351-6886 GCA_964252355.1 uncultured Chthoniobacterales bacterium
CCGCAGCCCAAAATGTTCCATGAAGTGGTGCGTCGTTTCGTAAAGCAGCGGGCGGCCCGGCACGTCGGCCCTTCCGGCGATCTTGACGAGCCCGGCGTCAAGCAGCTTTGTCATCACGCCTTCCACCGCCACGCCGCGAATCGCCTCCACGTCGGCCCGGGTGATCGGTTGGCGGTAGGCGATGATCGCCAAAGTCTCCAGGGCGGGCGCACTCAGCCGCGCCGGGCGAAGGTCGGGGAAGAGTTGGCGCACCCACAACCCGTACTCAGGCCGGGAGGAGACCTGCCAGCCGGAAACGGTCTCGACGAGTTGGAAGGCGCGTCCCGCGACGTCGTACGACAGGGCAAGGTCGGCCAGCGCAGCCCGGATTTCGTCTTCGCGCGGGACCGCCACCGCCCGCTCCGCCGCGTCCGGCTCCTCCAGGAATTCGGCGCTGGCCTTCAACACGCTCGCGATCTCTTTGGCGGAGAGCGCCTTGGGCGAGCTGAAAAGGAGCGCTTCGAGGACGGCAGGCAAGGTGACCATGCTCGGTGGGGATTGTGAACCGGAAAGCGAAGGGTGTCCAGGCGGTGGCGCCGGGGGGGAACGTTGGACCTGGGAGGTTTGCCGTTTGACGTCTGCCGGCGGCCGCCACCACCGAACGACAGGTAGGGCAAGGAACTTTACCCGAAGCCGGGCCGGAACGACGGTCGGCTCGTGCCGTCGGGGTCGCCCGGGCCGGCTCAAACCGCCCGCGGCCGTCCACCCCAGTGGCAGCCCCTTCTGCGGCCGGGTTTTCGCCCCACCGGGCTTTGGGCCACGGCGCCGCACGTCCGGCCCATCCTGGGAGCGTTCTGCGCTGGCAAACCGCAAACGGTAAACGTTCAACGCCCCACGGCCGCTTCGGCCCGCGCGATGTGGATCTCGGCAAAGGGTGCTTCCTGGCTGATGCGCAGTTGTTTGAGCCGGATCAACTCGAGCAGCGCCAAAAACGTGACCACGATTTCCGTGCGGCTGGCCGCCGACGCGAACAGGTCGGAGAACGCCACCGGGCGTTCCGTTCGGGCGACGCGCAACAGGTGTTCGATTTTGTCGGAGACGGTGAAGTTTTCCTCGAAGATCTCGCGCATTTCTTCGTCCCGGCTTTCCAGCTTCCGCAAAATCTTTTGGAAAGCGTGGATCAGGTCGAAAATGCCGACCTCACCTTTGAGCAGGACGTCCCCCGCCGGCAGCGCGGGTTTGTCGGGGACGCGCGGGATGACGCCCTCCTGCGCCAGTTCGCGCCGTTGCAGCTGCCCGGCGGCGTCCTTGAACTTTTTGTACTCGATGAGCTGACGGATGAGGTCCCACCGGGGGTCGTCCTCCTCCGCCTCTTCCTCGGGCGGTTGCTGATGCGCCGGCAACAAGCTGCGGCTCTTGATGTAGATGAGGTTGGCCGCCATCACGATGAACTCACCCGCGATCTCCAAGTCGAGCATGCGGAAGGTCTCGACGTACGCCAGGTAGGGCGCGGTGATCTGCTCGATCGCCACGTCCAAGATGTCGACCTCTTCCTTCCTGATGAGGTAAAGCAGCAGGTCCAAGGGACCTTCGAACACCTCGAGTTTGACTTTGTAGTCGGCATCCATGGATGGATGTGGGCCGGACCGGGCTAGTCGGCGAGCAACAGCGCGTTGGCGACGGCGTACTCGTGCGAATGGCTGAGGCTCACCATCACCGTGCGGACGCCGAGGCGTTTGGCGAGTTCCGCCGCACCGGCGTGCAGCACCACAAACGGTTCGCCACTGGCTTTACGCCGCACCTCGATGTCGCGCCAATTGACTTGGCCGGCAAACCCGGTCCCGAACGCCTTGGAGACGGCTTCCTTGGCGGCAAAACGCGCGGCGAAGTGCGGGTGCGGGTCGCGCATGGACCGGCAATAGGCCGTTTCGCTGGGGTGGTAAACCCGCTCGACGAACCGCTCCCCGTGGCGCCGGATGGCCTCGGCGATGCGGCCGTTCTCCACCACGTCGATGCCTATGCCGAACACCGTCACGGCCGCACCAGCAGTTCCCGCATTTCGCGCACGGCCGCTTCCAGGCCGACGAAGAGGCTGCGCGAGACGATGGCGTGGCCGATGTTGAACTCGTGCCAGTGCGGGATGGCGAGGAGCAGGCGGACGTTGCGGTAGTTCAAACCGTGGCCCGCGTTCACCACCAAGCCTCGGGAGGCCGCGTGTTCCGCCGCTTTTTGCAGGCGGGCCACCTCGTCCAAGCGAAAATCCGGAGCGACGTTGGCGAACTGGCCGGTGTGCAGTTCGACGGCGTCGACCCCGAGCGACGCGGCGGCGTCGATCTGCTCGACCGCCGGTTCGATGAACGCGCTCACCCGGATGCCGGCCGCGTGCAACCGGTCCACGGTCCGGCGCAGGCCCTTGACGTTGCGTGCCACATCCAGGCCGCCCTCCGTGGTGACTTCCCGCCGGTTTTCAGGCACCAAGCAGACGTCGTCGGGCAACACCTGCAACGCCGTCTCCAAGATCTCCGGGGAATTGCCCATCTCCAGGTTCAGTTTAGTGATGAGGCTGTTGCGCAGCTTGAACACGTCCCGGTCTTGGATGTGCCGCCGGTCGGCGCGCAAGTGGACCGTGATGCCCTGGGCGCCCGCCCGTTCGCACGCCGAAGCCGCCAGCAGCAAGTCGGGCTCGGCGTTCGGCGCGTCGAACGCTTCGACGTACCGGGCCTGCCGCACCGTGGCGACGTGGTCGATGTTGACTCCTAACCGGACCATGAGGCGTGCTACGTTCTCAGTTTGGCCTTTGCGGTTTTCCGTTCAAATGCCGCATTCCCACGGGGGCTTAACGCCAGACCGCAAACGGTAAACCGCAAACGGCAAACGCCAAACGCCAAACGCCAGACGTCCTCAGTGCCGAAAATGCCGGATCCCGGTGAAGACCATGGCCATGCGCCGTTCGTCGGCGGCGCGGATCACTTCGTCGTCGCGGACTGAGCCGCCCGGCTGGATCACCGCGGTGGCGCCGGCGTCGGCCGCGGCCACCAAACCGTCGGCGAAAGGGAAAAAGGCGTCGCTGGCCAGGGCGCTGCCCGCGAGCGACAGGCCCGCTTCGTTCGCTTTCCAGATCGCGATCCGCGACGCGTCGACGCGGCTCATTTGGCCCGCCCCGATGCCGAGGGTGCGATCCTTGCCGGCGTAGACGATGGCGTTGGACTTCACGTGCTTGACCACGCGCCAGCCGAAGAGCATGGCCTTCATCTCGTCGGCCGTGGGCGGGCGTGAGGAGACCACCCGGCGTTCCGGTTCCGCCACCGTCGCGCTGTCGCGATCTTGCACGAGGATGCCGCCGCGCACGGCCCGAAAGTCGGGTTGGGCCCGGGTGGCGGCGTCGCCGTCGAGCATCCGCATCAGGCGCAGGTTCTTTTTCTTCTGCAAAAGGGCGCGCGCCTCGGGGTCGAAGTCCGGCGCGATGATCACTTCGCTGAAGATTTCGGAGATCGCGCGGGCCAGCGGTTCATCCATCGGCCGGTTGCAGATGATGATGCCGCCAAACGGTGCCTGTTTGTCGGTCGCGAACGCCTTGATCCACGCCTCGCGCAGGTCGGGATCGGAACCCACGCCGCAAGGGTTGGTGTGTTTGAGGATCGCCACGGTCGGCTCGCTGAATTCGTCGATGAGGTTTCCGGCCGCGTTGATGTCCAGGATGTTGTTGTACGAGAGTTCCTTGCCGTGCAGCTTTTGGAACTGCGCCCCGAAGTGCCCGAACAACGAGGCGCTCTGGTGCGGGTTTTCGCCGTAGCGCAACCGGCTCTCCAACGGCAGGGAGATGAGGAACGAACCCGCCGTGGCCTGTTCCCGGTTCAGGTATTCGGAGATGGCCTTGTCGTACCCGGAAGTGGTCAGAAAGACCTTGATCGCCAACTGTTCCCGGAGCTTCAGCGTCGTCGCGCCGTCGTGCGCCTCCATCTGCTCGAGCACCACGTCGAAATCGCGCGGGTCGGTGACCACCGTCACGTCCTGGTAGTTCTTGGCGGCGCTGCGCAGCATCGCCGGGCCGCCGATGTCGATCTTTTCAAGCGCCTCCTCGCGGGTGATGCCCGGGCGTTCCACCGTCGCTTGGAACGGGTAGAGGTTGACCACGACCAAGTCGATCGGCTCGATCCCGTGCGCCTCCGCCTCGCGCCGGTGCTCCGGGTTGTCCCGGAGGAAGAGCAAACCGCCGTGTACCCTGGGGTGGAGCGTCTTGACCCGGCCGTCAAGCATCTCGGGGAAGCCGGTGTACTTGTCGATCTACCCCTGCGGGATTCCCTCGGGCGTCAAGAGGGCCGCCGTCCCGCCCGTGGAGACGGGGCCACGATTCCGACCCCAAGCTCGTGGAGGCGGCGCACGAACGGCACCAAGCCGGTCTTGTCGAAGACGGACACCAAGGCGCGACGGATTCTCATGGCAAGCGGCACAGATTACCAGAGGGCACCGGCTTGTCGATGGCGGGGGAACTCGAACAGAAGGTCACCAAGGACGCAAAGGATCTCAGGCCGGCGGCGCGCCGCGCCGGGGTGGGT
>CAXUNV010000259.1:0-6856 GCA_964252355.1 uncultured Chthoniobacterales bacterium
AAACACGCGCCGGGGACCAAGGCCCGGGCGCACGTGCGCCGCACGCTCCAAGCGGACCCAAGCGACCCGTCCCAAGCGGTGGTGCGCGCTGCCGAGGACACGATTTCGGTCCTCGTCCTTTGACGCATCCCCCGGTCCGCCCGTCAGGAACGGATGGGCGGGCGCCGCCGCCGACGGGAGCCTTCGCCGCGTTACGCCGCATGGCTTGCCGACGTTGGGCGAGATGCTCCGATTGCCTCCATACTTCTTGAAGCAAAAACTCCGCAATCCCTCGCGGCGGCCTCCCCCTTCAGCACCGAGCCGCCTTCACTTCGCCGCCGTCACCAAAAACTGTTTTCCAAACAGTCGCCATAGCCAGGGCCAGCGCAGGTAGAATCGCACCAGGGCAAGTGGCGGCTGCCACCCCCGCGACATCGTGTAAGGCAGGAAGCGCCGCCGGACACTGATCCGGCTGAAACCGGTCATCGTCAGCAACTCTTCCAAGGCGGCGTCGGAGATGGGCAGGTGGTGGTCAAAGAAGTCCCAGTAAGAGCCACCCAGGTAGCGGATGTTCGGCCCGATGCAGACCAAAAGGCCTCCGGCGCGGAGGCAACGGTGCGCCTCTTTCACGGTGCGCGTCAGGTGTTCTTTGGAGGGGAGGTGCTCAAAGAAGTTGCTGGTGAACACCACGTCGAGCGACCCGTCGGGGAGCTGCCAAGGCTCCGAACAGTCCTGGTGCAGGAAGGTGACGCCCTCCTGCAGGTGCGACGCGCTGTCGGGGTTTAGGTCCATGCCGTAGCGCTCCCGCGCCCGGACCCCGTTGATGAACTCGCCCCAGCCGCAGCCGAGGTCCAAAACCGCGTCGGTCGGCTTGACGAAGCGACCGAACGCGCCTTGGTGCAACACCCTCCAGACTTGGGATCGGTAAGCGGCGTGGCGCCCGAAGCGCAGCCGGTAAGCCAACGTCAGTTCGGATTGGTCAGTCATGGGCGGCAACGAGTCGGGGTTCAGGAAGGCGGCACCGGGGAAAGCCGATCCAACTTTGGATCGTAAACCCACAAGCGGGCCGGTGCAGAGCGATCCACCAAGTCAGCTAGCACCAGGATTTGGTAACGCGCCGTGAGGCGTCCGGAAACGGGGCGAAACCTTACGGGAGATGCTGCCACGAACAGCCCGGCGTGACGGCCTTCCAAAAAAACCAAACGTCCCTGGGTCGGTCCAACCGTGGAGATTTCTCCGGTTAATTTGATGGTGCCGCTGGGGTCAACGGGTTCGACCCTGGGTGCCGCTGCACGGTACGCGGGTGGGGCAGCAGAATCGAGGGGCGGGACCGGTTTGGGGTAACGGTCGGACACATACGGCGTAAACAGCGTCTCGAAAGCGTGGTAACCGGGGACGGGGCAGAGCGCAAACAGCGGCCCTCCGGGGACACCGTCGGTGGCACGGTCGATGAGAGGCAGGAACGGCAGCAAAGCCTTGGCGTCTCGCCGCCCCTTCTGTTCCGCCCGCACATGGGAAAACCCCTCAAGGTAACCTGCCCCGAACAGGACGGCGACGCAGCCGACGAAAAGGCCCGTGGCGCTGCTGGCGAGGGTGACCCGCCGCGCCCACTGCTTCCTCAACGCGAGGGCCACGAGTGCCAGGCAAGCGACGGTGAAAAGGAGGGAGTGAGTCGTGTACCGACTGGTGGCCACGGAGTTTGCCAAACCGAACCCGAGTCGCCCGTAAGCGGTGATCGCGCAGAACCCAAGCGCGAACACGGAGAGGCCCAGCCAGGGAGCCGCCGCCTGCCGCAAGGCGCGGGGTGGCGCGATGACGAGTCCCGCGGTCGTCCCGACCACCGCGGTGGCCACCGCGACCAGCGACGCCGCCGCCAAACGCGACCCGAAGGAAACCCAGTAAGTCGCGGGCGTGCCCAGCAGCGCGATCCCGTACTGGACGTAGTCAAGGGGCCTGTGCAGCAAGGAGCGCAGGTCGGCGTGGCCGGCGGTCGGCGTGGTGTAACGGTAAAAGTATGCACCGAAGGCGACGGCGGTGGCCAGCAGAAGTACGGAAAAGGCCGCCCAGCGTTGCCGTGGTGTCAGGTCGAGACAGAGGGCGACCACGAGCAACGCCGGCCAAACCATCAGCCCCTGCGCCACCGTCAGCGTGGCGAAAACGGCAAAGAGGATGGCCAAAAGCAGCCGGGTCCGCAACCGGCCACCCTCGCGTGCCAGGATAAAGATGGCGAGGACGACCCAGGTTTGGACGAGCAGAAACGACAGCTGAAACGCCCAAAGGAAGTTTTCTCGCTGCACGGGCGAAAACCACGCGAGCCCGCCGGCGATCACGGTGAGGTTCCCGAGCCAGGCGCGCTCAGGCGGGCAGATCCGGGCCAGGCGCAGCGTCACGAACAGACCGATGGCCGTCGTCAGCAGCGCGCCGACCAGCATTACCATAACAAAGTTCCAGTGCGTTATCCTCCCCAGTGCCAGGAACACCCCCCAAGTGAGCGGCATCCGGTGCTCGTTGTAAGGCGACCAGAGCAGCGCTGCCGTCAGGCGGCCGGAACGCAGGTTTTCGAGGACTGGAGCCACGGCGAAGTCGTCGCAAAACGGCACGTTCACGCCGGCGAAGGCCACAAGGAAAATAGGCGAGAGGGCGAGGAGGCCCAAGATGACCAGGCCCGGCCACCGTTGCACTTGAACGCCCCCTCCCGGGAATTTGCGTAGACGCGGGCGGAACTGCGGGCTTGAAGCCGCGGAATCTTGGGTGGCAGAGGACACGGTTTCTTGGGTTGGGAAGAGAGCCTGTCGACCGCCGGGTCAGGCGCCTTCGTGCGCCACCCGCAACAGGTACTGTCCGTAGGCGCTTTTCGCATGGGCGTGCGCCAAGTCGATCAGCGCTTCCTCGCTAATCCACCCAAGGCTGAAGGCGATCTCCTCCGGGCAGGCGATGCGCAACCCTTGGCGCTTTTCCAGGGTCTGGACGAACGCGGCCGCCTCCAGCAGGCTATCGTGAGTCCCGGTGTCGAACCACGCGTAACCTCGGCCCATGCGTTGGACGCGCAGTTGGCCAGTGTCGAGGTACGCCCGGTTCAGGTCGGTGATCTCCAACTCGCCGCGCGCCGAAGGCTTCAGGCCGGCCGCGAGTTCCGCTGCCCGCCCGTCATAGACGTAAAGGCCCGTCACCGCCCAAGGCGACCGCGGTGCGGCCGGTTTCTCTTCGATGGCGATGACCCGGTTGTTCCCGTCGAACTCCACCACCCCATACCGTTCCGGATCCTGGACATGGTACGCGAACACGGTCGCGCCGGATTTTTGCGCGCGCGCCTCGGCGAGCAGTTCGGGCAGGCCGTGCCCGTAGAAGATGTTGTCGCCCAGGACGAGCGCCGAAGGGCCCCCGGCCACGAAGTCGGCGCCGATGAGGTAGGCTTGCGCCAGACCGCCGGGGTGCGGCTGTTCCGCGTAGGTAAACCGGAGCCCCCATTGCGAACCGTCCTTCAGCAAACGCTGAAACTGGGGTAGATCCGTCGGGGTAGAAATGATGAGGATCTCACGGATCCCCGCCAGCATCAGCACGCTGAGCGGATAGTAGATCATCGGCTTGTCGTAAACCGGCATGATCTGCTTGGAGGCCGCCAGGGTGATGGGGTAAAGCCGAGTGCCGCTGCCGCCGGCGAGGATAATGCCTTTCATCGGGAAGGGCGCGTGAAGGTTTGCGTATCTTGGGTCGCGAGCAGGCGTTCGACGCAGATCGGCAACGACTCGCGCCAATCGGGCAAAGCCACCTCGTGCACCCGGGCCAAGCGGCCGCAATGGAGCCGCGAGTTGGCCGGACGTCGCGCGGGCGTCGGGTAAGCCGTCGACGGGATGGGGACGACGGTCGGCACCGGGCGGCCGCGCTCACCCGCTAAGCGAAAGATCTCTGTCGCGAACCCGGCCCAGGTCGTCTCGCCAGCGCCGGCGGCGTGGAAGGTGCCGTAGCGGCCATCCGTCTCAGCTGGGCGTTGGCTCAGCTTCGCGGCCACCGCGAGCACGGCTCGCGCCAAGTCGGGCGCGTACGTGGGACACCCTTGCTGGTCGGCCACCACCCGCAATTGGTTGCGATTCTCCGCCAGAGTCAGCATCGTGCGCACGAAGTTCTTTCCACCTGCCGAGTACACCCAAGCCGTTCGCAAGATCGCATGCTTTGGGTTGGCCTGGGCCACGGCCTTTTCCCCGGCCAGCTTGGAGGCCCCGTACACACCAGCTGGGGAGGTCGGATCCTCTTCCACGTAGGGCGACGGCTTGGACCCGTCAAAGACGTAATCCGTGGAGATATGGACGACGGGAACGCCCAGCCGGTCCGCGCCGGCGGCCACCGCGCCCGCCCCGGTCGCGTTGACCGCAAAGGCGCTTGCCGAATCGGTCTCGGCCGCATCCACCGCCGTGTACGCGGCGGCGTTCACCACCACGTCAGGACGGGCCGCCGCCAGCGCCGGGAAAATGGTGTCCGGTTCGGCCAGATCGAGACAGGGCCGGCCCAAGCAGACCTCCTCGACGCCGAGTTCCGTCCCCAGTTCGGCGAGCGCGCGCGCCAACTGCCCCTCCTTGCCCGTCACCGCCAAGCGCATCACCCTGCCTTCGCCTCCGAGAGAAGCCCGAGCCGTTCCCCGGCGTAAACGCCCCGGCGAAGGGGCTCCCACCACCACGGATTCTCGAGGTACCAGCGGACGGTCTTGGCGATGCCGGTCTCAAACGTCTCCTGCGCGCGCCAACCCAACTCCGTTTCCAGCTTGGTGGCGTCGATCGCGTAACGTCGGTCGTGGCCGGGCCGATCCGTGACGAACGTGATGAGCCGGGAGTGCGGCGCACCGTCCGGCCGCAGCCCGTCCAGGGTCGCGCAGATCGTACGAACCACCGCCAGGTTCGTCCGTTCGTTCCGGCCCCCGACGTTGTACGTTTCGCCCGGACGTCCACGGTCCAAGATGAGGTGCAACGCGGCGGCGTGATCCGCCACGTAGAGCCAGTCCCGGATGTTCTCCCCTCGCCCATAGACCGGCAACGGTTGGCCTTGCAACGCGTTCAGGATGGTGAGCGGGATCAGTTTTTCCGGGAAGTGGTAGGGTCCGTAGTTGTTCGAGCAGTTGGAGACCAGCGTCGGTAGACCATAGGTCCGGTGCCACGCCTTGGCCAAATGGTCGGAGGCTGCCTTCGACGCCGAGTAAGGCGAAGAAGGGTCGTAGGGCGTCGACTCCGTAAAAGCGCCTTCCACACCCAACGACCCGTAAACCTCATCCGTGGAGACGTGCAGGAACCGGAAGCTGGCCTGCGCCGCCCCGGACAACCCCGACCAATGCCGGCGCGCCGCTTCCAGCAGGTTGTAGGTGCCGAGCACGTTGGTCTCCACAAACGTGCGTGAACCCTCGATGGAGCGATCGACGTGCGTCTCGGCCGCGAGATGGACCACGGCATCCGGCAAGACCTGGGCAACCGCCGCGTCCGTAGCGTCGGCGTGGCGCAAGTCGACCCGGAGGAAATGGTAACGGGGCGAACCCGCCACCTCGCGCAAGGAGTCGAGGTTGCCCGCATAAGTGAGCGCGTCAAGGTTCCAGACCTCCGCGTCGGTCGCGCGGATGAGGTGTCGGCACAAGGCCGACCCGATGAATCCGGCACCACCGGTGACAAGGATGCGCATGGCAGGGTTAGTTAGGCGAGTCCGGCATCCGCCGGCACCGGCGACGCCGCGAAAACCTCGCGCAGCGTGGGATGAAGCGCGTCTTTGGCCGAAAGAATGGCGTTTTTGGCATCGACCGGCCAGCGGATGCCCAGCTCGGGGTCGTTCCAACGCACCCCGGCGTCGTGTTCGGCACTGTAGTAATCGGTGACCTTGTAGAGCACCTCGGCCCCATCTTCCAGCGTGCAAAAACCGTGCAGAAAACCCGGCGGCACCCAGAACTGCCGGCCGTCGCCGGCGCGGAGCGTCACGGGGACGTGCCGGCCAAAGGTGGGCGAATGGGGACGCACGTCGACGACGACGTCGTAGATCGCGCCGCGAACCACCCGGATCAGCTTGCCTTGCGCGTGGGGGTCGCGTTGGAAGTGCAAACCCCGGACCGTGCCGGCTTTGGTGGAGAGCGAATGGTTGTCCTGCACGAAGGGGTAATCCGCCACTTCATGGCGGAAGGCGCGTTCGCTCCAGGTCTCGCAAAAGGAGCCGCGCGCATCCTCGAAGCGTTTGGCCGTGATCAGCGCCGGGCCGTCGACGTCAAAGGTTTGCAAGTGCATGGCGTGGGTCAGGTTAGGAAGTCGCCGATCCCGAGACGGCGGCCGGTATGCTGCCTTGGCCGGTGGCGGTGGTGGTGGTGGTGCCCTCCGCCGCCGACGAAGGGTCCCGCGGCGGGTCGACGACGTTTAACCATGGGTGACGGCGTTCCAACTCGGAGATCAGGCGGCCCGCATTCTTGACGACGGTCGTCTGCGTCCGCAGCATCGATTGGTGATGCACGCGGTATTCGGCCAAGGGCGCATCTCCGGCGGGTACGCCATAAAGGCCAATCTCGACCAAGCGGCACCAAAAATCGAAATCCTCCCAACCCATCACCTCAAAACGTTCGTAGCCGCCCACGGCGGCCCAAGCTTCCTTAGAAACCAACGCCATGGCGTCGATGTAATTGCCACCGATGAACTTCGCGGGTTCAAATAGGTGGTTACCCATAAGGTCGGACGAATCGCCGAACTCCTGGATTTTTGGGAAGATGAAGGCCGCGTCCGTCTTCTTTAAGGTCTCCAGGCAAACGCTGACGCAATCGGGCCGGAGCCGGTTGTCCGCATCCAGCGGGAGGACAAACGGGGTGTCCGCAAAGTCGACCCCGGCGTTTCGGGTGACTCCCAGGCCTGCGTTGGCGCCGTTGGTT